>CAZZKZ010000070.1:0-2495 GCA_964654915.1 Hadarchaeota archaeon (SeqCode) | reverse complement strand
CCCCCGGAGGCGTATATCTATCTCGGCGCCGCGCCGCCGGGCGCAGAGCCCCACCTCTGCTCCGGTCAGGCCTACCGCGAACATTGCCGCCTTCCCGAGACTCCCGCGGGGGAGCTGCCTCACGACCGCTAGGGGCCCCATCCTCTCAACGTTCGACCTCACGTAGGAGTAGAGCTCCAACTCCTGTTCGGTTGCCTCGATCGCCCTCCTCACGAGATCAGGAATCTTGGTCGGCGGGGTGAGCCTGCTCAGGGCCTCGACCACCGTCCGCTTGAACTCGTAATCGCCGCCGGCCTCGCCAATCGCCTGGCTGAGGAGGCCGGCCTCCATGTAAACGGTTCTCCTGTCGTACTTTCCGAGACCGTTTTGGACGAACGGGGTCTGCTCGCAGTAGTCCGCTATCGCCCCCCATATCGCCAGAAGCTCGTGATCCGGTCTGAGACCATTTCTGAAGAGCCTGAAGGTCAGTTCGGCGGCGCTGGGCCCGACCTCGTGGGCCACGGTCGTGGCGGGAATGTCCCTCTTGAGCATCCGGTAGGGCAGCGGGTGGTGATCCACGTAGATTACCTCGCCGGACTTTGAAAGCTCGCCCATCTTGGAGAGAATCTGCTCTCTCTGCGTCTCGTTTATCGCTATGTCGAGAATCACAACTGTGAGTCCAGGTTCGGTCTCTGTCAGATCACGGAGAAGGCCGACCGGTCTCGTGAACCTTACCTCGGCGCTCGGGAAGAGGGCTCTGGCAATGGCTGCGGAACAGACACCGTCAGTGTCCCCGTGACACAGAATTCTGACGCCCACGGACCCACAGAAATACTGAAGTTGCGCATGCTTTTAACCTTGGCAAGCCCGGGGCGGGATCGGGACGAAACCGTCAAAAGAGCGGGGAAGGGAGTAGAGTAATGGGGCCCGTAGCTCAGCCAGGTCAGAGCGTCCGGCTCATAACCGGGTGGTCGTGGGTTCGAATCCCACCGGGCCCATAGCACATCCTCCGCTATTTATTCCGGTCCATCAAGTTCTCCCTTGGTGGAAGATTGGGCGCGCGCGACGGGCTCCGGGCAATTGTGCTCCCGCCGAACGATCCGGCGGCGGAAAACATTGGCAGGGACGCGGCAGAGGTCGGTGGGGTCTGGCGGGCGCGGAGCAGTGGTGCGCCCGCCGAACGATCCGGCGGCGGAAAACATAGGCAGACACGTGCTGGAGCTCGGGGGGTTCAGGCAGACGGAAGAGGGGACCTACTCCGCCGGACGGATGATTCTTCTGGAGGGAGAACCGGCGGAAGTCAGGCTCCCGGAAGGGGTCGAGGAGGTGATCGTGGCATCCAGGCACGAGAGCAGAAGCGGGAGACCTTGCCTGACCGTTCACGCTCCGGGTCTGCCCGAGGAGATGAGGCTTCCGCCCTCCTCTCCCCCGACGGTCAAATGCCTGCTGGCGGAGATGAAGAGGCTCGCGGAGGACCTGTCGCTGCCCCATCAGGTCTCGCTCGAGGCAACTCACCACGGACCCTCCGACTTTCCCGTGCCCATAACCTTCGCCGAAATCGGGAGCTCGAAAGATGAGTGGATCAATGATCTGCTGGGGGAGGTCGTGGCGAGGGCCATTCTCTTCTCGATGAGACCTCCGGCCTGCAGGAGGGCGGTCGGGGTCGGGGGGCCACACTACTCGCCGCTGCACACTAGGGTGTCGCTTGAAACGGAAATTGGAATCGGGCACATCCTGCCGGGGAGCATCCGGATCGGGGAGGGCTTGGTGGAGATGGCCGTGAGAAAAAGCTCTGCCGAGATGATCGTCGTGGACTGGAAGGGAACGGAGAGGGGACAGAGAGAGGCCTGCCTGCGGGTTTCGGAAAGAATGGGGATAGAACTCGTGAAAGCCGGGGACCTGCTCTCCAAAAAGGCTTAAATTGAGCCTGGTTGATATCAGAGGGGCTGACAAAATGGCGGGAGAAAGCGGTTCTAATCCGGCTGAGGGACTCTGGAAGCCGGGAATATCCGTCGAGAGGACGAAGCCGCCCGCGCCACCCAAGGGTGTGACGCAGGAGGAACTCGAAGAGATACTCAAGCAGGCAAAGGCTAGGATTCTTGTCGTCGGGTGCGGGGGCGCCGGCTGCAACACTGTTTCCAGAATAGCGAAGGAGGGGATAGAGGGTGCGGAGACGATAGCTGTTAACACGGATGCGCAGGACCTCCTCTACACCGTTGCCGACAGGAAAATCCTGATAGGAAGACAGACAACCCGCGGGCTCGGGGCCGGGAACGATCCGGAGAAGGGAGAGGCCGCGGCCAGGGAGGAGGAGAGCACCCTGAAGGACCACCTCTACGGGGCCGATCTCGTTTTTGTGACATGCGGTCTGGGGGGAGGAACCGGGACCGGATCCGCTCCCGTCGTGGCCGAGATCGCGAGGAATCTCGGTGCGCTCACCGTGGCCGTCGTCACGCTGCCGTTCACCGTCGAGGGCACAAGAAGGATGAAGAACGCCACCAAGGGGCTGGAGAGAC
>CAZZKZ010000069.1:0-1647 GCA_964654915.1 Hadarchaeota archaeon (SeqCode) | reverse complement strand
AGGCCGCCAGGGAGCTCTGGGCCGCCCGCGCCTCGACCGTCAACTCCTACAGGAGGCTGGTGCCCGGATATGAGGCGCCGGTCTACATATCCTGGGCGAACCTCAACCGCAGCTCGTACGTCCGAGTGCCGGCCGGCAGGGACGTGAAGACGAGAGTTGAGCTGAGGAGCCCGGATCCGGCCGGGAACCCCTACCTTCAGTTCACGGTGATGCTGGCGGCCGGGCTGAGGGGAATCGAGGAGGAGATCTCGCCCCCGGATCCGGTGGAGAGGGACATCTACAGGATGACGCCGGAGGAGAGGGAGGCGCTGGGGATAGAATCCCTGCCGTCAAATCTGGGAGAAGCGCTTGAGCACATGAGGAGGAGCAAGCTCGTCAGGGAGGCGCTGGGCGAGCATCTCTTCAACCACTTCCTGTACGTCAAGAGGAAGGAGTGGGAGGCATACTCGTCGTACGTCACCGATTGGGAGATCGAGAACCTGCTGCCGCTTCTCTGATGGCGGAGGGAAGGGACGCGGGGTCCCTGACCAGCCTCGCGGCGGCCTGAAGAATCATGTTGTTGACCTCCTCGCCCGGGGCGAAGGTCCTCCTGTCCGTTTTGAGGCCTATCACCGGCTTGCCTCTGGCGAAGGAGTAGCCGATTTCGAAGGCTGTTCCTGAGTCAACGTCGGGACCGTCCAGGACCGCCACGACAACGTCGGAGCCGTCGATCGCGGCGAGATCCTTCTCAAAGACCCTGCGGTGGCCCTCCGTCCATGCGTCACCGATGTCCCGCTGGGGAAGGACGGTTTCGAAGCCGTTCGACCGCAGTAGCTCGTCGATCTTCCTGTTGAACTCCCTCTCCGCCTCCGAGAAGAGGGGCGCGGCGATGAAAACCCTCACCCACACCACCTCCGAAACAGTGTGGAAGCGCGTGGTATTAAGCGCCGGAGAGGCTGAGCCAGGCCTCCCTCACGCCCGTGGTCACGAACTCTACCGCGATCGCGCCGAGCAGGATCCCCACCGTTCTGGAGAGGATCTCGACGCCGTTGCCACCCAGGAGTCTGGCGAGGAGGCGGGAGGAGAGGAGAACCAAGAAGCTGGCGAGGAGCGCCAGCGCAGAGGCTATCGCTGTTACCAGGTAGCCCGTCTCCCTCACGAGGACAACGGTTGTTGCCATCACGCCCGGGCCCGTGAGCATGGGCGTGCCTATCAGCAGGAGGGCCGGACTCCTCCCGGACCTGACCGTTTCCATCCCTAGCACGAGCTCCGTCGAGAGGATGAAGAGGAGGACACCGCCGGCTATCTTGAAGGAGTAGAATTCGACGCCGAAAATCGTGAAGATGTAGTTGCCGAAAAACAGGAAGATGAACAGGACGAGCGCGGCTATTCCCGTCGCGTAGAGGGCGGCTTTTACCGGATTTTTCTTCACCACCGAGATAAAGAGGGGCACGCTGCCGAAGGGATCCATCACCACGAAGACCGAGAAGAAAGCCTTGAAGAGCTCGAACAGCATTTTCCGGCCCCGCACACTTTTTTGCCGCCCCGGGATAAAAGATGCGCCGTCGGGAGCCGCCCGAGATCACGGAAACGCTCTTAACACGGAAAAGCGCATGGTTAATTGCCGGCGAGCTGGCGGGCGACTGCCGGGCGAAAGCCTGAGGAAAC
>CAZZKZ010000068.1:0-7038 GCA_964654915.1 Hadarchaeota archaeon (SeqCode) | reverse complement strand
CCCCGCCTAGAATCGCGTTGTGGAGGATGAGGAGCTTTGCGGCCGTGTCGACACCGTCTATGTCCAAGCTCGGGTCCTTCTCGGCTATCCCCAGCTCCTGGGCCTCCCTCACGACCATGTCCAGCGGGATGCCCTCCTCCTCCATCCTCGTGAGGATGTAGTTGGTCGTCCCGTTCAGGACCCCGCGGATCTCCAGGATTTCGTTTGATCTCATGAGCCTCCTGGCCAGCGAGATCACGGGTATGGCCCCGCCGACGGAAGCGGAGTACCTGAACTCCACGCCCTTCCTCCTGGCGAGGCTGTCGAGCTCCCTGAAGGCCACGACCAGCGGCCCCTTGTTGGACGTGACGACGTGCTTCCCCGTCTCCATCGCCTTCTTTATGTGGCCGAGGCCGGGCTCGCCGGTCCTTATGTTCGTCGGCGTGAGCTCGACCACGAGGTCCGCGTCCGTCGACTCGATGACCTCCGCGGCGTCCCTCCTTCTGGCCCCGGGATATCCGATGACCTTCCCCTTCCTCCTGGCGAGCGAGGCCAGAACCTTCAGGTCGAGGCCGTCCTCCCTCACGGCCGCCCCGCTGTCGTCCACCACCCCGACCACCACCGGTGAGAAGCCCTCCCGGTCTCTCAGCTCGCGGCCATTCTCGGCCATGACCTGGATGAGCGCCCTCCCGACATTCCCGAACCCGACAACGATCATCCTCATTAGCTCTCCTCCGCCGAAGGAATCAGCAGCAGGTTCTTCCTCCTGCTGAACTCCTCGAGACTTCTGACCGCCATCTGCAGGCTCTCCCTGTCGCGGGCCGCAACCGATAGCCTGGCGGAGGACTCGCCTCCGGGCTCGCCCATCATCAGGCTGAGATCGGAGACCATGAGGCCCGGGATCCCGTTGAGCCTGTCGACGAGCTGTCTTATGTCCGCGTGCACGATGTGGCCTATGATTATAAATGCCGACCTGAGCATGTAGACTCTCTCACCCACCTCTCTGACGAGTATGTTCCTCGACCTGAGCTCCGCCAGAACCTTCCCGAGCCTGGCGCGGTCTCCTATCTCGAAGACCAGCATGACGGGGACCCTGCCGGTCGGGGTCTTCCTCGCCCTCTGGTGGATGATGCTCTGGATGTTCCCGCCGAACCTCGCTATCGGCTCCAGCGCCTTCAGCAGCTGGCCGGGGATGTCCTCCAGCTCCAGGACCATCTTTACTATCATCGCCTTCCGCTATCCCTCTGCCTGCCGTTTATTTAATCCTGACCCGCTCGAGGAGGTCTCTCTCCTTCAGCCTGCATCTGCCGTTCTCGAAAAAGTCGCACTCCTCGCAGCACTCTCCCTTCCTGTCACAAACCTCGAACAAGTAGCAGTTCGGACAGCACCTCGGCATCCGGACCACCAAAATTTCAATTTCTCCGTTCTTGTTTCTGCCTATTTAAAGCTTGAGGTTCGGTGGTGGAGCGCAGAACGTCCGAGAATCTCAGTGTTTCTTCTTCAGTTCCTTCGCCCTCATCTCAACCTTTCCGGCCTTCTCCTCCCACTCGGATATCACAAATCGCTCCCTCGAAAAGACGAAGTGAAACGCGAGGCCTATGCCCCAGCCCCCTAGCACCCAGAAAAACCACAACGAGTCCGGGGATGTGTAAAGGTTGATGAAGATCAGGAAAGCGTTTACGATCACGTACGACGCGAGGTGCGCGAGGAATCCCCGCTTCGCCTCCTCCACCTCCAGCTCCTTCCACGCCTGTTTGAATTCCTCGACCGAAGTCATCTTTTACCCTTCCTACCTCTGTTCTGTACCCATATAAAGGGGTCTCGCACATCACGCGCGCTTTCACTTCCTCTCCAGAAGCCTCCTTATCCTCCTGAGCTCCTCGAGCATGTCGGCCGAGACATCGGGGGCCCTGCCGAAGAGCGGCCTCCCCCTCACGCGGGCCAGGATCGCGTCCCTCAGCTCGGCGAAGTTTTCCACTCCCCATATGCTGGCCTCCGCCCTCCTTGTTCCCGGACCGGCGCTGCCTCCGGCCACCCCCGTGTAGCCGGCGGTGTGGATGTCAACCCTCCCTATCCCCAGCCTGCGCGAGATCGGCCCCTGCAGCGTGTCAACCGACATCACCCTAGCGTACGGAACCGTGTGTCTGAACTTCCACCACACCCCGTGCTCCACGATTATCTCCTCCTCCGTGAGCGTGAAGCTGATGGATCTGCAGTACCTGCCGATCCAGTAGGAGACGAACATGATAACCGCGATGACGATGATGAGCGGGATGAAGAGGAAGGGCCAGGCGGCGGACCAGACCGACGGGGCGTAGGCGCGGACGAGAACGGGAACAAGAATGGATATCGCGAGCGGGATCAGCGCCGCCAGCCCGAGGTAGATGAAGTACAGCTTCCTCAGGTTCGTGTGCGGTCCGAACCTCTCCCCGATTTTCATCGGTATCTCCCTCTTTCCCGACCTCTATAAGGTTATTGGGCCGGCGGTAGATTTTTGGGCGGAAGATGGAGGTCCTTCGCAGGTTCGATCCGTGGGGCGACCCGCTCTGCACGTGCCCGCCGAAGTACGGGCTGAACCCCTACACCGGGTGCTCCCACCGCTGCGTCTACTGCTACATCACATCATACATACCGCGGGCCTTCGAGTGCAGGCCGAAGGCCGATCTCCTCAGAAGGCTCGAGAGGGACCTGGCCAGGGCCGACAACCGGATGTTCATCAGCATGTCGAACAGCTCCGACCCCTATCCGCTGCAGGAGGGGAAGCTGATGCTGACCAGGGGGTGCCTGGAGGCGATCGCCCGGCGCGGCATGGCTGTCCAGATCATCACGAAGTCCGACCTCGTCGTGAGGGACACCGACGTCCTCGCCGGCACACCCTCCGTCGTTAGCTTCACGGTGACCACGCTTGACAGAGATATGGCCGCGAGGCTCGAGCCCGGCGCCCCTCCGCCCTCCCGCAGGCTGGAGGCCATGAGGAGGCTGTCGGAGGCCGGCATCCCCGTGACCCTCAGGCTCGACCCCGTTTTCCCGGGTCTGAACGACGGGGAGATAGAGGAGATCGTGGAGGCCGCCGTCCAGTCCGGGGCGCTGCACGTCACCTCGTCGACCTTCAAGCCCAGGCCGGACAGCTGGAGCAGGTTCTCCCTCGCCTTTCCCGAGGAGGCCCGGAGGATGGCCGACGACTACTTCCGGCGCGGGTGGAAGCACCACAACGCCCGCTACCTGCCCAGGCGGATCAGGAGGGAGCTGATGGCCAGGGTCGAGAGGGCCTGCAGGCGGGCCGGCGTGACCTTCGCGACCTGCCGCGAGGGCTTCAGGTTCAGGGCCCCGACCTGCGACGGAAGCCACCTGATCAGAACTGCAGGACGGCCGCCTGCCGCCCGGCCGCCATCCTGAGCAGCGCGTAGAAGGGCGACTGCGGGATCCTCCACTCCGCCGGCCTGACGAAGTCCCTCGCCGCGTCAATCGGCAGGAACCCGGCGACCTTCCCTGGCTCCAGCGGAAGCGAGACCAGGCCCGTGCTGGGGTTCAGGCTCATCGGCGCAAGCAGAAGGCCTCGCCTGATCCTCAGCTCGGAGAGGAGGCTTTCGCCCGAGTCTCTCACAATCCTGGCCCCGGAGTTGAGCCAAGCGATCGTGGCATCTGGAAGGCGCTCGCGAACATGGCCGACGGCGGCAGCCGTGAGCTTCTGGTGGAGGTCGTCGAGGGCGGACGGGTTCCCGATCCAAACCTCCCGCGGAATTGCCTCCAGAGGCAGGACGAGGTCGAACCCGAGCTTCCCGTCGTACTTTACCCACAGCTCAACGTCCATCTCCGCGAATCCTTCCAGGATGAGCGAGGCCGTCTCCCTCGCCTCGTGAATCCCGCCCCTGATTGCCCTGACCGTCCAGACGAGGTCTCTTCCGATCGGTGTTTCCGGTTCCTGCCCCTCGTATCTCCAGTACGAACCGTAGAAGGCGTACGCCCCCTGCCTCACGAGGTCCGCGAGAGACCTCTGGCTTATCTCGATCGGGACCCTGTGCTCCCCAACCGTCACATACCTCTGGATGGACTTGAAACGTCTGTTGTACACTGCGCTCTCCCGCACCCCGATGCCCTCGACAGGTCTCATGAAGTCCATGAGCGCCTTCCGGACGTCCGCCCGCATGTAGTACTGCATCTCCTTTCCCCACCACTATCTCCGCGCTCATTCGCGTGGGTTCTTTTGGGGAGGGAGGTACCGGAATGTATTCCGCCCGCTTCTGGTCGATAAACCCGTTCGGATGTACAAAAATGTGCACAACCCTCAGACCCCTTCATTTCCACTGGAACTTCTTTCTATTCTTCTGCGATTTATTTATGATAAGATTATATCATAAATGAAAAACATGAAGGAGGAAGATTTGTGGTGGCTGATCGGGTTTGTGGAGGCGGCGGGAAGCTTCACGAGGAACACCATCGTGATCCTCCGTGAGGACAAGAAGTACAGGTACACGACACCGCAGTTCTTCCTGACGAGCTCGGACCCCTCTGCAGTGGAAGCGGTCCGCTCGATTTTAGGGGTGGGAAGGGTGACACTGGGCGGAAGGAGGCTGGAGGTAAGGAGGAGGGACGAGCTCTTCAGACTGGCAGCCCTGCTCGACGGGAAGCTGAGGACGGAGAGGCGGAGGAGGGAGTTCGCCAGGTGGAAGGCCCTGCTCCTCCAGTGGAAGAGAAGGGGTGACGGATAGCCGCGCCCCACGCCCGGCGGTCAGCTGGGTCACAGACCCCTCATTCGAAGACGATCCAGTCGATCCAGAGGATCGCTCGGATTGGTGTCTCGAAAACAATGTTGAGCTGCCTGATGTCCCGGAGGTTGAGCCCGCTCGCCTGTCCCAAGAACTCGGAGAGGTCCACCTCTATGACATCCCATTCCGTTTTCACGGTTCTCCTCACGATCCCGTTGTGGCTCATCGTGGCTTCGTGCCCCTCAGCATTCCTCTTCCTGCCGATCTCTTCCGGAGGCAATCCGAACAGCTCCATGGAAAGGTTTTCGATGGACTTGCCGTACTTCTGCATGACCAACTCGTCCCGTGACCCCGTGAAAACTGTTTTTGCGTTCTGGGAGTTCGAGAACTGTAGGGTGTCTTGAAGTTCCAGCTTGATGGTCATGTTCTTGCTGGCCCTCACAGCCATCTTCAGCTTCGAGTAACCGCTCAGATCGTATCCCGAACCTATGCTAACGAGTATCGGGTCCTGCGAGAGGTCCCCCTTTCTCAGAAACGCCCAGTAGCCGCTCCATCCCCCCTGCGGTACATCGACGTTCATTTTAATCGCGTAGCCCTCTCCGACCTTCACGAAGCTGATTTGCTGGTCTCCGGGATACCGCGGGTCAGGCGGATAACCGCCCATCGTGCCAACGCTGGTGTCGAGGTTGGTCCCGAGCCCGCCGTCATCGAAGTCATCGAAGACGAGCGCGCCGGTCGGTATCGCGATTCCTTCTTCCACGCCCCCGCGAAACACGGTGAAGATCGAAATCAGAACGATGATGGCAACGGCAATTCCGAGGAGTACTTTATAGCCAAACTTCACCGCCGCTACCTCAAATAAATCTATGATTCGGCCCTATATAAGTCCAATTGATTTTCCTGCCTCACGGTGACCCGTTTCGAGTTTCCCCCGGGGAGCGACCGAGGCGAATAAAAGCGGGGAGGGCGATTTTGGAGCTGTGGAGGGGAGGCTGCAAAGGGCCATCAGGGGGGCCCAGGAGGTAGTGACGGAGGAGGAGCTGCGCGAGCTCGTCTCACGCGGGCGTTTCTCCGCCTACTGCGGGTACGAGCCGTCCGGCAAGATCCACTTCGGGCACTGGCTCACCGTCAGGAAGCTCAGGGACCTGCAGGAGATAGGCGCGCGCGTGGTCGTTCTCCTCGCGGATCTCCACGCGTATCTCAACCACAAGGGGACGATGGAGGAGATAAGGAGGACGGCGGAGGAGAACAGGAGGTGCTTCGTGGCGCTGGGCCTTGACCCGGCCAGGACCGAGTTCAGGCTCGGGTCGGAGTTCCAGCTCAGGCCGGAGTTCATGCTGGACGTCCTGAGGATGGCGACCGGGACCACGCTGGCCAGGGCGAGGAGGTCGATGGCGGAGATAGCCAGGAGGCTGGAGGATCCGGACGTTGCCCAGGTCATCTACCCGCTCATGCAGGCGCTGGACATCGCCCACCTCGGGGTGGACGTCGCGGTCGGCGGGATGGACCAGAGGAAGGTCCACATGATCGCGAGGGAGAGCCTTCCCGGGCTCGGCTACCGGAAGCCCGTGTGCATCCACATGCCCCTCCTTCACGGCCTTGACGGGTCGGACAAGATGTCGTCGAGCAAGGGAAACTTCGTCGCCGTTGACGACCCCCCCGAGGTCGTGAGGAGAAAGATGGAGAAGGCGTACTGCCCGCCGAAGGTCGTCGAGGGGAACCCGATCGTGGAGTACGCCGAGCACATAGTTCTCCCGGAGATGGGCCGGCTAGAGATATCCAGGCCCGAGAGGTACGGCGGGAGGGTTGAGGTTTCCGATGCGGGGGAGCTCAAGAGGATGTACTCGTCGGGGGAGCTTCACCCGGCCGACCTCAAGAGGGCGGTGGCGGAGGCGGTCGTCGAGCTCCTCGAGCCCGTCAGGAGGTCCCTTGGAATCGGGCAGGGCTAGCTCCGATGAAGTTTTAAATGTGCTTGCCGATTCCCGCACGGCGAAAAGGGTGGAGAGGCCGTGACCAGACGGGCCAAGGACCCGAAAAAATTTGTGGAGGAATTCTGCAGCGTTCCGAGGAAGCTGGAGAGGAAAATAAACATAGAGACTTCTCGAGAAACAGGCCGAGGAAGAGTTTTCAAATATGGACAAAGGAGGCGCGAAGGATAGAAGCGAAACCGGGGGATGTCGTTCGTGCTGGCCGCGCAATAAAAAACAGGGTCAGGGAGATCATCAGCGAAGACCCTGATTTTGACAGGATAAAAGAAATCAGAAGAGTGAGGCTGGGCACTATTTAACTCCGCGTGCCGTGAGGGTGAAGAGTCCCGCGGGAGCAAATCTTTAAAAGAGGCCGCTGCCCATTC
>CAZZKZ010000067.1:0-2140 GCA_964654915.1 Hadarchaeota archaeon (SeqCode) | reverse complement strand
GGTGGGTGCGCTGCGGGGGGGAGGCGGCGCGGGCTGCGGGCTGGGGGTCTGTGGGGCGGGGCGTTGACGGGCGAGAGTTTTGTCCCCGCCCGGCATGCCGTCGTCGAGGTTTACCTGCCGGGCGCCGGCTGGCAGCCGCTGGACCCGAGCTGGGGCGACATGAACGGAGACTACTTCTGCAGGGTTGACGCGTCTCACTTGGTGAGGTGCATCCGCGGGCGGGAATCCTCCGAGTCCTGGGCCAGCGTGAGGTACTCCGCCGGGCGCGCAAGGGTCTCGGAGAGGATAAGTGATGTTAGGATCCTGCAGAGGCAGGAGGCCGCTCAGTTCTACAGGATCTCCGCCGGCACGCATCTGGTTCTGGCGAGCAGGCAAGGGGTCGGCGGCTGGCTCTCTCTGGCGGAAAACCTTTTGGGGCAGGCGAGGGACGCAACAGACCCGGATGAGGTCATCCGCCTAAGCAGACTCTCGATAGCGGCCTCGAACGAGGGCATAAGGTCAGCGGGGGGCGTTGACCTCTGGCCCGTCATCGAGCGGGCAATCCTGTTGGCTATCCTTGTCCTGCTCCCAGCCATTCTGGTAAAGAGGTATATTAGTAGGGGAAGAAAGAGAAGATACAGGGGTGGAACTTGGCGGAAGACAAGCCCCACGAGGACTACGTGTCCGACTACATCCAGAGCCTAGAGCAGAGGGTCAGGGAGTTGGAGCGGGAGAAGAGGGAGTTTGAGGCCCGCTGCTTCCGGCTGGAGAGGGAAATAGCCTCCCTGAGAAACGAGCTAAAAAGGCTGCAGACTCCGCCGCTCCTGGCCGCGACCCTCGTGGACATGCTGGAGGACGGGAGAGCAATAGTCAGGAGCAGCGCGGGGCCCAGCTTCGTTGTGCCGGTCCACGGCTTCCTCAATCCAAAGGATCTCAAGCCGGGCGCCCGGGTCGCCCTCAACCAGAGAACCTACGCGATTGTCGAGGTTCTTCCGTCGAGAAAGGACCCGTACGTCCTTGGGATGGAGGTCGAGGAGGCGCCGAGCGTGTCGTACAGCGACATAGGCGGGCTCGAAGAGCAGATAAGGGAAATAAAGGAGGCGGTTGAGCTGCCCCTTCTGAAGCCTGAGGTGTTCAAGAAGGTGGGGATAGATCCGCCCAAGGGAGTGCTGCTTTACGGGATGCCCGGGACCGGCAAGACGCTGGTGGCCAGGGCCGTGGCCCACGAGACGAAGGCAACCTTCATCAGGCTGATCGGCTCCGAACTCGTCCAGAAGTACATAGGGGAGGGGGCCAGGATAGTCCGCGAGCTCTTCGACCTCGCCCGCGAGAAGGCCCCGAGCATAGTCTTCATAGACGAGCTTGACGCGATAGGGGCGAGGCGGCTCGACTCGGCCACGAGCGGGGACAGGGAGGTCTACAGGACCTTCCTCCAGCTCCTTGCGGAGATAGACGGGTTCGACCCCTGCGACAACGTGAAGATAATCGGGGCAACCAACAGGCCGGATGTTCTGGACCCTGCGCTGCTGAGGCCAGGCAGGCTGGACAGGCTCATCCACTTCCCGGTCCCCGACGAGCGGGCCAGGCTGGCCATCTTCGAGATTCACACGAGGAGGATGAGCCTCGCGAAGTCAGTGAGCCTGAAGAAGCTGGCGAAGGCGACGGCGGGGGCAACCGGCGCAGACATAAAGGCGATATGCACGGAGGCCGGCATGTTTGCCATCAGGGAGGGCAGGGAGGTCGTCGAGGACGTAGACTTCGAGCGCGCCATAGCGAAGGTCATGCCGCCCAGCAGGCTCGAGCTGCCGGACATCGCGAAGCCCGAGAAGATGTACGGCTACTGAGAGAGGCGCTCCTCAACCATCCTTCTTATCTCCCTCGCGTCCGCCCTCCCGCGCAGCTTTCTCATCACGACCCCGACGAGGAAGTCGAGGGCCTTCTCCCTCCCCCTCCTGTAGTCTTCCACGGCCTTGGCCTCCTCGGCCAGGGTCTCCTCAATGGCCGAGGAAATCTCATCAGGGGCCGGGGCTGTCAGCTCAAGCTCTCTGAGCACATCCCTGGGGCCGGCCGGCTCCGCGGCCATCCTCCGGAGCACGATTCCCCCCTGCTCGGGGGTTATCTCGCCCCTTCTGACCATCTCGAGGAGTTCGGCCATCTGAGC
>CAZZKZ010000066.1:0-4181 GCA_964654915.1 Hadarchaeota archaeon (SeqCode) | reverse complement strand
AGAGGCGGTCTTCAAGTCTTGGAACAACAAGAGGGCGATAGAGTACAGGAACTACTACAGGATCCCGCACGACCTCGGAACCGCCGTCAACATCGTCACGATGGTCTTCGGGAACATGGGTGAGGACTCCGGGACCGGCGTAATGTTCACGCGCAACCCGTCGACCGGGGAGAAGGAGCTCTACGGCGAGTTCCTCTTCAACGCCCAGGGCGAGGACGTTGTTGCCGGAATAAGAACGCCCCTGCATATCTCCGAGCTGAAGGAGAGGTGGCCCGACCTCTACAGGCAGCTGGTCGATGTCGCTAACAAGCTCGAGCGGCACTACAGGGACATGCAGGACATCGAGTTCACGGTTGAGAGGGGCAGGCTCTATCTCCTCCAGACGAGGACGGGGAAGAGGACGGCGCAGGCCGCGGTGAAGATCGCCGTCGACATGGTGGAGGAGGGGATAATAACGAAGGAGGAGGCCATCCTCAGGATAGAGCCCTCGCAGGTCGAGCAGCTCCTCCACAAGCAGATCGACCCGAGCGCGAAGCTGAAGGTGATCGCCCGGGGCCTGAACGCCAGCCCTGGCGCGGCCGTCGGAAAGGCCGTCTTCGACTCCGAGCAGGCCAAGGAGATGGGCTCCAGGGGGGAGAAGGTCATCCTCGTGAGGCCGGAGACGAGCCCGGACGACGTCGGCGGGATCATCGCCTCGCAGGGGGTCCTCACGTCGAGGGGCGGGATGACCTCGCACGCGGCGGTCGTGACGAGGGGGCTAGGGAAGCCGGCGGTCGTCGGCTGCGAGGAGATAAGCATAGACCTCGAGAGGAGGTTGTTTGAGGCCCCCGGAGGCATAATCGTCCGGGAGGGCGACGTGATAACGATCAACGGGTCGACCGGGGAGGTCATCCTGGGGGAGGCCCCCCTGATCGAGCCGAAGCTCTCGCCGGAGCTGATGAAGCTGCTCAGCTGGTGCGACGAGGTGAAAAGTCTGGAGAACTGGGCGAACGCCGACTATCCGAGGGACGCGAAGCTGGCGAGGGAGATGGGGGCGCAGGGCATCGGGCTGTGCAGGACCGAGCACATGTTCTTCGAGGAGGAGAGGCTGCCCATCTTCAGGCAGGTCATCCTGGAGGACAACGCCCAGAGGCGCAGGGAGCTGCTGACCAAGCTCAAAGAGTTCCAGAAGAGCGACTTCAAGGGCATACTGAAGGTGATGGACGGGCTCCCAGTCGTGATAAGGCTGCTCGACCCGCCGCTGCACGAGTTCTTGCCGAGGTACGAGAAGCTGCTCGAGGAGGTCCTAACGGCTAGGCTCACGGGCAGGTCGGAGGGGCTCGACGAGAAGGTCCACCTGCTCAGGAGGGTTGAGGAGATGCGCGATCAGAACCCGATGCTGGGGCTCAGGGGATGCAGGCTCGGGATAACCCACCCTGAGATAAACGAGATGCAGGTGAGGGCCATCTTCGAGGCCGCCTGCGAGCTCAAGCTCGAGGGCTGCAACCCGAAGCCGGAGATAATGATTCCGCTGGTCGCCCATGCGAATGAGCTGAAGGTCGTCAGGGAGCAGCTTGAGAAGGTGGCAAAGGAGGTCATGCAGGAGTACGGTGTAGAGGTCCACTACAAGTTCGGCACGATGATAGAGGTTCCCAGGGCGGCCCTGACCGCGGACGAAATAGCCGAGTGGGCCGAGTTCTTCTCGTTCGGGACGAACGACCTGACCCAGATGACCTTCGCCTTCTCACGCGACGATGTCGAGCACAAGTTCCTCTTCCTTTACATCGAGAAAAAGATCCTGCCGAAGGACCCCTTCCAGACCCTCGATGTCGAAGGGGTGGGGAAGCTCATAAGGATGGCCGTCGAGCTTGGGAGGAAGAAGAGGCCCGGCCTGGTGGCCGGGATATGCGGCGAGCACGGCGGCGACCCGGACTCCATAAGGTTCTGCCATGAGGTGGGACTCAACTACGTCTCCTGCTCGCCCTACAGGATCCCGGTGGCCAGGCTCGCGGCGGCCCAGGCCGCCCTCAGGGCAGGCCCGGAGCGCGAGAGATATCTGTAAAGGATTTTATTGGCCCCGGTGAACGGTAAACTTGTGATAGAGAGGATACCGCTGGCCCGCCTTCTCGGGATACCGAGACTGAGGAGGATTGTTGCAGGCCTTTACGAGCAGCAGCTCCTAGCCGAGATAAGGCGGAACGGCAACATCCCTCGGCACGTCGGGATAATCCTGGACGGAAACAGGAGGTTCGCCAGGAGGAACGGCATGCCTCCGACCGAGGGCCACAGGGCCGGGGCCAAAAAGCTGGAGGAGGTTCTGGACTGGTGCAGGGAGATCGGAATCAGGTGCGTGACCGTGTTCTCCTTCTCGACTGAGAACTTCAGGAGGCCGCCCGAGGAGGTGGAGGAGCTGATGAAGCTTTTCGCCGAGAAGTTCAGGGCGGCGGCCGGGGACAGCAGGCTCAGGGAGTACGGGGTGAGGGTCAGGGCAATAGGCGAGATAGACAGTCTGCCGGCGGAGGTCAGGCAGGCCATAAGGGAGGTGGAGGAGGCGACGCGTGAACACAGCGACTACATCCTGAACGTCGCGATCGGCTACGGCGGGAGGAGGGAGCTCGCCCAGGCCATGAGGCGGATATGCGAGAGGATAGAGAGGGGGGAGCTCAGGGCGGACGATGTCTGCGAGAGGCTGATAGAGGAGAACCTCTACACGGCGGGGCTCCCTGACCCGGACCTCATAATAAGAACGAGCGGGGAGGAGAGGCTGAGCGGTTTCCTCCTCTGGCAGTCCGCCTACTCGGAGCTCTACTTCTGCGAGGCCGACTGGCCGTCCTTCAGCAAGCTCGACTTCCTCAGGGCCATCAGGACGTACCAGAGCAGGCATAGGAGGTTCGGGGCCTAGGTCCTCTTTTAACCTCCGATGTCCAATGATTCTCCGGGAGGGGCGTGAGAGCCGAGATAGCGATAATCGGCGGGTCCGGCTTCTACGACATTCCCGGCCTGAGGATGAGGAAGGTCAGCGTGGCCACGCCCTACGGGGTGGTTAGGGGCGTGAGGCTGGGTGAGGTCGGCGGAAAGAGGGTCGCCTTCCTTGCCCGCCACGGGGAGTCCCACTCGGTCCCGCCCCACCGCGTCAACTACAGGGCGAATGTGTGGGCCCTCCACTCGCTGGGGGTCAGGAGGATAATGGCGACCTCCGCCTGCGGCCTGATCGGGAGGAGGTTCAGGCCGGGTGACCTCGTGCTGGTCGAGCAGTTTCTGGACTTCACGAAGGGCCGCCCCTCGACCTTTTTCGAGGGCGGGCGGTCCGGCGTTGCCCACGTCGACATGACCGAGCCCTTCTGCCCGGAGCTCAGGGCCCACCTCAGGGCGGCCGGGAGGAGGCTCGGCGTGGAGATCAGGGAGGGTGGTGTCTACGCCTGCATGGAGGGTCCGAGGTTCGAGACGCCGGCCGAGATAAGGGCCCTCTCAAAGCTCGGGGCGAACCTCGTCGGCATGACGCTCGTCCCGGAGTGTGTGCTGGCGAGGGAGCTCGGGATCTGCTATTCTTCGGTTGCCATCGCCACCAACTACGCAGCCGGACTCTCGGGGAGAATCCTCACCCACTCGGAGGTCCTGGAGATGATGGGGAAAAAGAGCCGGGAGGTCAGGGAGATCTTCTTCTCGGCGGTGGCCGGTCTTTCCGCGGACAGGAAATGCCCCTGCCCGAAGTCGGTTGAGATCTTCGGTCGTTGAGGCTCTTGACTCACCGCCGGGCCGGGGAGGTCGGACTACTCCTCGAAGAGCTCCTCGTAGTACTCGATCGGCTCCAGCTCAACCTCGTGCTCGACCGGCTTTTTCCTCCTCTTCTTCTCCTTCTCAACGACGACGGTGACCTTCTCCTCTTCCTTTCTTTCGGTCCGCACCTTGCGGCCGGCCCTGAGCTTGGTCTTGTAGCCGCACTTCTGGCAGACGAGCTTCTTGGACCTCCCGACCTTCTCCGGGAGCATTATCCCGCCGCACTTCGGACAGAACTCCATCCTCCCTCACCCGGGCTCGCGTATATAAAGATTTGACAGGATTAGGGTATATAAATTAGGCGGTTTGCGCATTTCGCCTTCAGACGAGCGATTCGCCGCCTGCGGGCGCCCGCCGGCCTGCTCCCGGGGGCGGGGCCCGGGAACACACCCCGGGGGCCGGTTTGAAACGCAGGGAAGAAGTGG
>CAZZKZ010000065.1:0-2525 GCA_964654915.1 Hadarchaeota archaeon (SeqCode) | reverse complement strand
TCTGCCCTCCCGGCCTCCGCGCGCCCCCGCCCCCTCACCCCCGGGCCGCCCCCCCCGCCGCAAGCGGCCGCGGACCTCTCAAATCTGGCTCCGGAGCTGAGCACCTCGGAAAGAACCCTCCCGGCTTTCCTTCCCATCCCTTCCAGGCCGGCTAGCTCCGCGACCGGCCCCTTCAGCCTGAGCCAGAGCCTCTCCGCCCGCCCGATCTCTCCCGCCGGCAGACGCAGCAGGGCGTCTACCATCCTGATGAACTCCTCATGAACTCCCAAGCTCCTCGAGCCTCCGTCTGGCCTCTGCCCACTCCCTGGCAAACCTCTTTCTCCCCCTCGTCCTCCTCTCTATCTCCCTGAGCAGGTCGATCTCGGCGAGCCTGATCAGGTGTGCTGGGTCCGGCCTCTCCATCCTGGCCGCAAGCTTTCTCCCGGCCACCCAGACGGCCGTGAGCCAGCCGGCGGCGAGCCCGGCGAGCAGGAGCGCGATCATCCGCTTTCTCCGGAGGTTAGGGGTTAAAAGCGAGAACATCAAAGAAAGCATAATAGCGTGGCGCCCGGAGGTTTATCGGATGGAGAGGACAGAGCTGTTTGTGAGGATCCCGAAGGAGAGGGTGGGCGTTCTGATAGGACCGAATGGCTCGGTTAAGAGGGAAATCGAGAGGAGGACGGGGACCAGAGTCCTGATAGACAGCGATGGCGGGGAGGTCACCATCGAGTCGGCTGAGGGCGGGCTCGGGAGTCTGCAGGCTCTCGAGGTCGTGAAGGCCATCGGGCGTGGGTTCAGCCCGGAGAGGGCCTTCAGGCTCTTCGAGGAGGACAACTATCTGGACATCATCGACATAAGGGACTTCGTGGGCGATTCCGAGAACGCCATGCAGAGGATGAGGGGGAGGGTCATAGGGGAGAGGGGGAAGATAAGGGAGATGATAGAGCAGATGACCGGGGCATACATTTCCGTCTACGGGAAAACCGTGTCGATCATAGGGAGGCCCGAGCAGATAAAGATGGCGAGGACGGCGGTGGAGATGCTGCTGTCCGGAGCGGAGCACTCCTCCGTGATCAGATTCATGGAGAGGGAGAGGTCAAGGAGGAGAGGCATGTCCGCCGCTTACAGGGCAGGGTGACCGGATGGTCGGAGCCGCCGAGAAAATCTTCAGGGAGTTCAGGGAGCACACGGTGAGCGAGTTTTTCAGGAAGAACGCGGCGATGCTGGGCTACACGGGGAAGGTGAGATCCCTGACAACGGTCATCCACGAGGCCGTGACCAACTCCATCGACGCCGCGGAGGAGACGGGAATTCAGCCCAGGGTGAAGGTGATAGTCGACAGGGTTGGTGAGGACCCCGAGCATCTCCGGGTGATAGTGGAGGACAACGCGACCGGGATTCCGGATGAGTTCATACCGCACGTCTTCGGGAAGATGCTGGCCGGAACGAAGCTCCACCGCTTCATGCAGCAGAGGGGGCAGCAGGGCATAGGAATCTCCGGCGCGGTCATGTTCTCCCAGATGACGACGGGCAAGCCGGTCAGGGTCGTGACGTCCATGGGAAAGGGCGAGATCACCGAGGCGAGCGTGATGATCGACGTCAACAGAAACGAGGGAAAGGTCCTGAGCTCGAGGAAGATCAGGGGCAAGTGGAGGGGGACCAGGGTTGAGCTGGAGCTGAAGGATGTCTCCTACGTGAGGTCGAGGTACGGGCCGTTCAACTACCTCAGGCTGACGGCGGTTGCCAACCCGCACGTCCACATAACCCTCGTCGAGCCCGACGGGGTTCTGACGGTTTTCGAGAACGCTGTTGACGATGTCCCGAAGCCGCCGGAGCCCGTTCTGCCACACCCGCACGGCATCCTGCCGGACGACCTGCTATCGCTGGCGAAGAACACGTCGGCCAGGACCGTCGCCTCCTTCCTCTCAAACGAGCTCGAGCGGGTCAGCAGGGAGAAGGCCGCCGAGGTCTGCAGGGCCGCCGGGGTGACGGAGGGCAAAAACCCGAAGGAGCTGACATGGGAGGAGGCGGAGAGGATCATCAAGGCCTTCAGGGAGGTGAAGATTCAGGCTCCCTCCTCGCAGGGGCTGCGTCCCATAGGGATTCAGAACATAGAGAGCGGGCTCAGGCAGATATACGACCCGGAGTTCGTTCATGTCGTTCAGAGGCCGCCCAAGGTCTACCGCGGGGGCATACCGTTCCAGGTGGAGGTCGGGATAGCGTACGGCGGCGGGGTCGGAAAGCGGACGGAGGGGGGAGAGGCGCAGAGCGGGATCGAGGTGATAAGGTTCGCCAACAGGGTTCCGCTCGTCTTCGACCAGGGAGGGTGCGCGATATTCCAGGCGGCCAACTCAATAGACTGGCGGAGGTACGGGGGCGACCCCGAGACAATGCCGCGCTGCCTCCACCCCGCACCCGGCCTGCCTCGATGAGCCCGCCCCTCCCCTCCGCTCCTATCTCGGGCTCGTCAGCGATCGACTGCTTCCCGGCCGAGGTGTACGGGACATAGACCGACGAGATGTTCACGAAGAGGACAACCGGCATGT
>CAZZKZ010000064.1:0-10907 GCA_964654915.1 Hadarchaeota archaeon (SeqCode) | reverse complement strand
CGCCGCTCAGACCGACAACGAGTCCTCCCGCTCCAGCCTCCTCGAGCTTCTCCCTTATGAAGTCAGAAATCCTCCGTTCCACGTACGGCGCGTCTATCCTGAGCGCCTCCTCGATCCTTCCGCGGACGTCTGCCAACCTAGAACCTCCTCGGATAGGATCCTATCACCTTCAGCATGGCCGTCTTTCTCCTCACACCCTCCAGCGCCTCCTTGACGAGTTCGTCATCCTCGTGCCCTTCAAAGTCTATGAAGAAGAGGTAGTCCCCGAGAACCTTCTTCGACGGTCTGGACTCTATCTTCGTGAGGTTTATTTGCCTGAGGGCGAACTCGCCCAGAATTTCGTACAGGATACCCGGCCTGTCTCTCTCCGTGTAAAAAACTATCGACGTTTTGTCCCTTCCCGTCCTCGGAACCTTCCCTCTGCCGAGGCAGAAAAATCTGGTCACGTTCTCCCCGTTCCCCGAAACATCCTCGACCAGAACGCTCAGATCGTAAATCTCGGCCAGCTCCTTCGGCCCGATCGCCGCAATCTCCTTGGAGAGCATCCTGCTGACCTGCTCGGCCGCCCTCGCGGTGCTGCTGACCTCTACGAGCTCGGCCTGCGGTAGATTGGCCCTCAGAAACTCCCTGCACTGTGAGAGCGCCTGCGGGTGGGAGAGAACCTGTTTTATCTCATCCAGCCTTGCACCCCTGATCCCGAGCAGGGAATGAACAATCGGAAGGACTATCTCGGCCGTGACCCTGACATTGCACCAGACCAAGGCGTCAAGGGTCTCCCCAACCGAGCCCTCCCTCATGCTCTCAACTGGCACCACCCCTGCGTCAGCCTTGCCCTCCTCCACCATCCTCGCCACCTCCGGGATCGACGAGCAGTACACAAGGTCCGGCTTTCCGAAGTGTTTTCGGGCGGCCAGCTCCGAGTATGTTCCCCTCGGTCCCAGAACCGCGACGATCATTTCCGGTCCTCCCCCTCAAACAGTCTGTAAAGCAGCATGTACGCCCTTTCCCTCTCGCTCTTGCTGAAGAGGTTCTCAACCTCTGAAAACTTTTTCTCTACAATCTTTGCGTCCCCGGCCGAGAGCGCGACGTCCATCGATCTGCACACCTCAAGCATGCGCTCCCTGACTATGCTGGCATACTTGTTGTGCACCTGGATCTCTCCGTAGAGGTCCGGATCCCTTGCCAGCAGGGCCTTCCCCGCCAGAAGCAGATGCTCGAACATCGGGGTGCGGACATCCTCCGTCAGGAACTCCCTCATGGAACCCAGAGTGAAAAGAAATGACATCACGGTGAGATGGGGGAGACACTGCACAACCGCCATCAGCTTGTCGTGCTCTTCCGCCCCCATCTCGGTGATCCTGGCGCCCATCTCAATTAGCCTCTTTTTCAGGCTCCTGTAGGCGCTCCTGACTCTAACCGGAATAACTATAACATCCTTGCCCCTGAGGTCGGAGGCACCGGGGCCAAAAAGGGGATGGATGGAAACAAGCTCGGCCTCCGTCTTCGCGCCTTTCATTGCGCTCACAACCTTCTCCTTGACCGAGCATATGTCTGTCAGAATGCTGCCCTTCCTCATCATACCGGCCACGCTTGAGACAACGGCCGGAGTTTCGGCTATCGGAGTCGCCACTATCACGAGATCAGACTCCTTGGCGAGATCCTCCAAACCGCAAGCCTTGACCCCGAGTTCCTCCGAGATTTTTCTCATCCTTGAGCGGTCGATGTCGTTCACGAGGACCTCGTCGCCGGTCCCGCTGAAAAGTCTGGCAAACCAACTGCCCATCTGGCCCGCTCCGACGATTCCTACCCTCATCCCACTTCCCTCAGATACTCCTCTGCGGCCCTCCTCATATCTTCGACCGGTGCGGGCCTTCCCGTCCATATCTTGAAGGCCAGCGCGGCCTGATTGATCAGCATTCCCAGCCCCGATATTGTCTTTGCACCCGCCTTCTCAGCCTCCCTCAGCAGCTTCGTTTTCAGCGGCTTGTAGACTATGTCGTTGACGACCAGATCAGGATGAAGAAGGTCCGCGCTGACAAGTGTCTCCTCGACATTCGGCAGCATGCCGACTGATGTTGTGTTTATCAGGATGTCTGCCTCCGATATCTCCTTTCTCAGCTCACTCCGCCTGAGCGGTATTAGCCTCACCCGTTTGCCCAGCTTCCTCTCAATTATGCCTGCCAGGGCCTCCGCCTTTGACAGGGTCCTGTTGGCGATGGTCAGTTCGCATCCGGCCTTAACCAGTGAAAACGCGATCGCCCTAGCCGCTCCACCGGCCCCGAGCAGGACCACCTTCTTTCCCCTGACCGAACCTATCTCCTCCTCCAGAGCCATCAGCGCCCCCTGACCATCCGTGTTGTAGCCAACCAGCCTGCCCCTCCTGTTAACCACCGTGTTCACGGCCTCAACCTCCTGAGCCGATCTGTCAAGCGAGTCCAGAAGATCAATCACTGCCACCTTGTGTGGGATCGTGACATTGAAGCCGCGGATTCCGGCCTGTCTGATGCCCGCGATGAACGATGGGAGGATCCCGGAGGGAACACGCGTTGCCACGTAGACTGCGTTCATGTTGAGACTTCTGAAAGCGGCGTTGAAAATCACCGGCGAGAGGCTGCCCTCCACCGGGTCGCCCACAAGCATGAAGAGCCCGATCCTTTTCAACCTTCGACCTCCCAGACGGGGGTCTCCCTGAGCACGGAAACAGCGAAATCCAGATCGGGCTGCCCTGGGGCGGCCCTGCGTCCGGCGGCCGCGTAGATTATTGGGCTCCCTAGCACCAGGCTCAGAAAGCGTGTCATCAGCCCGGCCTCTCCCATGCCGAAAGATATAAGCGGCTTGGAGAGCTCCCTTCTTCCCTCCAAGGCGAAGTTCATTATCTTCTCAACGTCCCGCCAGTTCCTGCACATCGTGACGATCTTCAGAACATCGCAGGGGAACTCCTCCATCCTCTTCGCCGTTTTCAGAAGGGTGGCCGGCATCGGTGTGCCCTTCAGGTCGTGATGCGAAAGAATCACGGCGCATCCCTCCTGCCTTGCAGCCTCGATGATCCTCGAGAGGTGGACCTTGCCGGTGGAGAGCTCTACATCCACGCACGGGCGGATCCTGCTTATCCCCTCCAGAATCAGCGAGACCCTTTCCTCCTCGCTTCCTCTGAAAATTCCCCCCTCCCTCCTGCTTCTGACGGTGAGGATGGTCGGGAGGCTTATCCTCGAGAGTTCATCCCAGTCGGGCGCGGACCTCAGGGCATCCAGCCTGAGCTCGACCATTTGCGCTCCCCTGCTCCCGGCGGACTCCGCAAGCGATTTCATCTCGGAACACGTTCCGGCGACCACGGAGGCGCAGACAGCGGGCGTTCTCAGCCTCCACCTGCCAAGCGAGATCTCGCCCATAACGCTCACCTCTCGACGACCGTTTCCTCAACCTTCATCCCAAAGTGCCTTCCACCCTTTTCGACGTAGATCAGAACCTCGTCCCCCGGCTTGAGTCTCGTGACCGGAACCGGCTCACCCCCCGGTGCGACCAGGTTTATCGTCTCCGCGAGCTGAAGCAGGACCTTGTAGACCTCTCCGGCTGCTTCCGCCTCAATCAGGGCCAGGGGTCTTCTCTCTATCTTCACTCTTCCGATCACCGCCGGGCGGAAGTCTCCCCGGTGACTGACGATCAGGACCTCATCGCCTGCCTTGAGCTCGCTCATGTATCTCGTCTTTCCTCCCGGAGCCATCAGGTAGGAGTGAACAGCCCCGGCGTTAACCCTGAACGGCCGCGGCTCGACAAACTCGCTCGGCAGGGTCTCGGAGTGAACCAGGAAAAGACCGCCGGACTGGCTTCCGACGAGCATGCCCTCCCCGACCTGCAGCATGGATGTCGTGTCTATGCAGGCTCTGTCGCCCAGCCCGGCCGGCTGGACCCTGATGACCTTCGCCCTGGTGAGGTTCAGCCTTCCCATCATCAAATCCTCAAGCGCTTTGCACGTTTTCTCTATTTCGCCCGGACCCGAGTCCAGGGGATCCAGAAGCACGCCGTCGGTTCCGACCTCCAGAACCTGCGCCGCGAGAACGGCCTTATCGGCCGATTTGACCTCCGCAAGCAGCCTCGCCCCGGTGCCCTGAAGGGCCGCGATCAGGTTCTCCAGAGGGATTATCTCCCAAGATTTTGCGGTTACCAAGACGAAGTCTGCGATGGAGCCAACCCTGGCCGCGAACTGCTCCGTCCTCTTGTCAGAAATCTCGACTGAACCGGCGCCCCTCCTGCCGGTCGCCTTCAGGTCCCTGATTCTGGCCTCGGTCGAGACCGGATCTGTGAAGCGGACGAGAACCACGCTTACGCCGGGTCTGTCTTCCGGGGAAACTATCTGGACCGGGCCGATTCCGAGGGCCGGTGCGACCTCCTCCCCCTTGACCACCACTGCGTCTGCCCCGTGCTCGATGGCCTTCCTTATGTACTCAAGCTTCCTCTCCCAAGGAATGTCCCAGTCGGCCTTAACCCACACCAGCTTCCGCAAGACGAATTCACCTTTCGAGTTCCCTGAGGGCCTCCTCAACCGTGGCCCCCTCGTGAACTATCCTCGCTATCGCTCTTGTCATTGCCGTGGGGTTTTCGTGCTGGAATATGTTTCTTCCTATGGAGACGCCTATGGCCCCGGCCTCCATCGCCTCGTAGGTCATCTGCAGAACTTCCCTGTCCGTATTCATCTTCGGTCCTCCGGCGATCACGACAGGAACCGGACATCCGCGGATGACCTTCCTGAAGGTCTCTACACTCCCGGTGTAAACGGTTTTTATTATGTCGGCGCCGAGCTCCGCCCCGACTCTCGCGGCTTGGGCCACAAGGGCGGGGTCGTGCTGGTTGCTCACCTTGGGGCCCCTCGCATACATCATCGCAAACAGGGGCATTCCCCAGTCGGAGCACGACTCGGCAACCGCTCCGAGCATCTCAAGCTGCTCCGGCTCGTTCGGTGCACCGACGTTCACGTGAACGGAAACCGCGTCGGCGCCGAGCCTTATGGCCTCCTCGACCGAAGCCACCTGGACCTTCCAGTTGGGGTCCGGACCAAGAGATGTCCCGCCGGACAGGTGAATGATGAGGCCGACATCGCGGCCGTGCCCCCTGTGTCCCGCCCTCACTATTCCCTTGTGCAGAACGACGGCGTTCGCCCCCCCGTCGGCCACCTTGTTTATTATCGATGTCATCTCCTCCAGACCGGCGATCGGACCCATGGAAAGTCCGTGGTCCATCGGAACTATCACGGTCTTGCGGGTTTTCCTGTCGATTATCCGCTCGAGTCTTATTCGCTTGCCTATCTCTGACAGGCTGCTCACCCTTTTGTAGTAAAGACCAGGAACGTTAAAAACGCTTTCCCCGCATGTTCGCCGCCCTGACCCGAGAACCTGTGCTATAACCACCAGTTATATCCTAGAAATTGCTTGACCAATCGGCAACCTAATTTAGGGAGGCGCCAAAATGATTTTTCGATCGTGATGGGCAGGCTCGTGGTCGAACCTTCGAGGGTCTCCGGGAAGGTGAGGGCCCCGCCCTCGAAATCGTACACACACAGGGCCTTCATCCTTGCGGCGCTGGCCAAGGGCAGGAGCAGGATAAAAAACCCGCTCATCAGCCTCGACACGCTGGCGACCATAGACGGAATCAAGTCTCTGGGCGCAAGGGTTGAGAGATCCGACGACGTCTGGATGGTTGAGGGAACCGGGGGGAAGATTTCGCCGAGGAAGGACACCCTCATAGACGCCAAGAACTCCGGAACAACGATGAGGCTGCTCAGCGCGGTCGCCGCCCTCTCTCCGAACCCGGTGATGATCACCGGTGACGAATCCCTGCTCAAGAGACCGATGGGCCCGCTGGTCGAGGCCCTCAGGCTGCTAGGTGCGAGAGCGGAGTGTAAGGGAAAGGACGGGAGGCCGCCCGTGGTCGTCGGCGGGGGTCTGCGGCCTGGCGAGGTCATCCTGCCGGGAAGCGTGAGCTCCCAATTCATCTCTGCCCTCCTCATCGCCGGCACCCAGGTCGACGGCGAGCTGGAGATAAAGATCGACGGCGAGCTCGTCTCCAGACCGTACGTTGAGATAACGCTTGAACTGATGAGGCTGGCCGGTGCGGACGTCAGGTGCTCGCGAGACCTGAGAAGGATGAGGGTCATGGGAGGCTCCGCCCTCAGGCCGATCGAGATCGAGATTCCCGGGGACTTTTCATCGGCGGCCTTCCCGCTCGTGGCCGGAGCCATCACGCGATCGCGCGTCCGCGTGGAGAACCTAGACTTCGGCGGACCGCAGGGAGACAAGCGCGTGGTTGACTTCCTCAGGGATCTCGGTGGAGAGGTCGAGGTCGGAAAGAACTATGTCGAGATAAACGATGGGGATCTGGAGGGAACAGAGCTGGACTGCAAGGACAATCCGGATCTCGTCCCGCCGCTGGCAGTGGTCGGAAGCGTCGCAGAGGGCAAGACCGAGATCATAAACGTTCCGCATCTCAGGCTGAAGGAGAGCGACAGACTCCGCGTTCTGGCGGCCGGGCTCGGCAGGATGGGTGCAAAAATCAAGGAACTCCCGGACGGTCTCAGAATCTGGGGTGTGAGCGAGCTGAAGGGGAGCACGGTGGACTCCTTCATGGACCACAGGATGGCGATGGCCTTTGCCGTGGCCGGGCTAGTCGCCAGCGGACAGACGGTTGTCGAGGGGGCGGAAAGCATCCCCGTGTCCTACCCGACCTTCGTTGAGGACATGCGGAGCTTGGGAGCTAGGATGAGGCTTCTCTGAGCCTAGCCGAAAGAATCTTCTCGTAGATCGGTCCCTTCGGCGTCAGCGTGCTTTTCACAAGATCCACTTCCCTCACCGCGAACGACCCGAACACGGCTGATTTTGCCCCGCGGACCACATCGGCTATCATGCGCGCGGCGGCGGGCAGCTTCACACGGGCCAGCGTCACGTGCGGGTGGAAGTCCTTCTCACGCTGGAAGCCCAGGGGCTGTAGCGCATCCTCGAGCCTCGCCTGCAGGCTCATGACATCCTGTTTCCCTCTCGTCACGCCAGCCCAGACAACCCTTGGCCTTCGGAGATCGGGAAAGGCGCCGAGCCCGGCGATCTCCACCTCGAAGGATGCTTGGTCCGCAACCACCTCTGTCATCGCGCGCGCGACCTCGCTCACCGTGCCCTCCCTGACCTCGCCCAAGAACTTCAGGGTCAAGTGGAGGTTCTCCGGCTCAACCAGCTTCAGACCGTGTTTCGGAAGCTGCTCCTGGACCGAGACGAGCCTCCCGCGCAGGTCGTCCGGAAGGTTCACGGCGATGAAGAGCCGGACCATCGAAGAGACCTATGTGGACGGATATTTAAACCACATCAGACCCGAAATCCCGGCGGTGAGTATGGACAGCCGCGGACAGATGATGGATCTGCCGATAAAGCTCGTCATGGCCCTACTCGTCGGCATGCTCTGCCTCGGCGTTCTGACCAGATTCATCGGAACCGCGCAGCGCTCGGTCATCTCAGACATGCGCGTCAACCTCAGCGTTCAGAACCACTCCAGCTCCAGCAGGAGGGTGGTCGTTGAGGTCTACGATGCCTCAAGCGGGACGGCGCTGAACGGCCCAACAATCGAGGTGAGCTATCCGGGAGGGGGCGAGGCGCTCACCCCGGCGGGCAACAGGGCGAGCTTCATCGTGCCGACCGGCGTCATCGCCACGGTCAGGGTCACCTACCCGAACTACCTGCCGTGGGAAGGACAGATAGCCGTGAGATGATGGAGAGGGGCATCTTCTCCGTTCCGATCGTTCTCGTGCTGGCGGCCGTGATCGCGTGCGGTGCGGTGGCAGTCGGGGTGAGCGGGCTGAACCTCATGCGAAGGATGAGGGGCAGGCAGATGCTTGCCGAGGACTTTTACAAACTGGTTGAGGCGATCCAGGAGATATCGCACGGCGGGGAGAGGCTCGTCCTTCTCCGGTCGGACGGGAAGATCGTCATCCAAGAGGAGATTGTCGAGGCGGTCTGGGGAGACGAAGTGCTCATGAGCAGGCGGCTACCGCTCTCCTTCCGCGGGCGGGTTGAACTCGTGAGGGGCGAATACCTTCTGCGCGCACAGGCGGGCGAGCTGGAGGTGGTCGGGTGGACGAGCTAGCCGGGTTCCTTACCTCGAAGCTGGCGGCCGGGATCTTCGCCTGCGGCCTAGTCTGCACGGGGCTCCTGCTCTTCCGGATCGTTGAGAGGCAGATTGAGACCGGGCGGCTGAGGGCCGACGCGGAACGCATCTCGAGGACGGTTGAGTGGCTGGCCCTGTCCCCTCGGGACGGATGCGCAAAGGTAGACCTGTCGGACAGGATGCCGCTGGACTTGTGGATTCGCGGGGAGATCTGCTCGGGCGGGGAGGTTCTCACAATCTCTGCTGGCAGGAGGGGATTCAGGCACGATCTCTCGATCATCCTGCCTCTTCCCGTCAACGGGGGGAACTTCGAGCTTAGAGCGTCGAATCCTCAGTGTGTGATTGTCAAAAAGAGTGCACTGGAGGGGGTGTCTGTTGCTCTCTGTACCGGCTGACCTGCTCGCGGCCGGCCTCGCCGTTGGATGTCTCTCCATGTTCGTGCTCGTTTGCGCCGATGCGCTGGAGACGGGAGATGCTGGGAATGAGTTCGAGACCGCTGTCAGGCTGGCGAAGGGCTTCAGCGACCTCAGCGTGGCCGACCGGGAGAGGATTCCGGGCTGGCTGCTTCTTCAGGAGACGGGCCTATCGCGGCGTGGTATCGCGTTCCGGCTTGAGGTTGTCGACAGAGATGGAAGCAGGCCCTTGGCTTTCGGTGGAAAGCCGCCGTCCGGTTGCATCACCGTCAGGCTGCCCTGCGTGTATCCTGAGAACGGCCTGCCTCGTGCGTCGCAGGTGGCGTGCTCTGTCTGGAGGGACCGGGGTGAGGGATAGCGGGGTCTCGGTGGTGGTCGACCTCCTGCTGTTCTGCGCGCTCCTCTCCGCCGGAGCCGCGGCCATTCTTCTGTCGGCCGGAGGGAGGGAACCCATGCGCTCTCACCGGGAGGAGGCGGAGAGCTTTCTGAGCGCGACCCTTTTCTCCGCGGCTGATGGTGTGGGATACTCCTTCATGGGGTACCGGAAGGACCTCTCTGGAAAAATTTGGGCCGAGCTGATATCCGAGGCGGTTTTTCTCTGTTCGGAGGGGAAGGAAACCGGCAAGTTACTGCTGGAGAACCTCAGACCGGCCCTTGGCAGGCATATGGCTGCCATTTCGGGAAACTTCAACGCGCTGATGAGAATCGAGTGCCCCGAGTCCGGGTTCTCCCTGCGTGTCGGGGAGGAGGGCGAGGAGCTGGCCGCATCTGCCTCCGTCACCCTCACGGTTCCGCAGAGCCCAGAGCTGAAAGTAAGGGTCGTGGTGGAGCTGTGGTGGAGGTGAGGGAGGAAGGGTTCATTCCGATGAGCACCGCGGGGATCTTCCTCCTCGCTCTGGCGATGTGTCTTGCGGCGCACCTAGCGTGGAGTAGTCACGAGAGGAGGATGCTGGACCTGAGGATGAGCGAGATGGAGAGGCTGTCCTGGGAGGTAGCTGTGACCCGGGCGAGGATTGGGGAAACCCTGAGGTGGATCGGGGGCCAGGCGCTTCTCCAGATTTCGATGCGGGCGGAACTCCATCACCCTGACGTTGAAGAAAGCGCGGGGGCGGTTGCCTCCGTCCACCTTCTGGGGGAGCTGCCGAAGCTCAACTCGGAGACCGTGCGCGTCGGGAATCCCGTCCTGCCGCCCGTCGTCAGGTTCGAAAGGTGCGGGGAGTTCACGTCCGTGTACGCCTACTTTCCCTCGGGGCTGGAGATCTCAGCAAGGAGCAGGGATAATTCCATCGAAATCCGCGAAACTGTATGGGATGTTGAAACCACACTCAGGGTGAGGTTCTTCCTGCTTGAGAACCTGATGGACAACTTTGCCAGAAGGCTGAAGAGCCGCGTGTTTGAGATCTACAGGGACTCGCTGTACCTCAAGGCATGGGCGGAGGCATGGGGCACGGGCGCGGTGAGGCTTGACGGGAAGACGGACGAGACCGTCTTCAGGCTCTCGTGGTGCCTTTTCGAGAGGGAGGTCTTCGGGAGCTCCGACTGGTTCGGCATCGTCGGAAGCGACCTCCCGCCGGATCTGAGCGGGATCCCCGGCCGGGAAATCGGGGAGCTCAGGAGAAACTTTGCCGGCGTGCTGGAGAGGATGAGCTCCGCGCGGAGGAGCCTCGAGATGGCCGACGGCGGTCCGGCCTGCTTGGAACTCCTCAGAAGCGCCGCCGAGGACCTGATGAAGGCGGAGAACCTCCTTCACGCCGCCCTCAGGGCGGGCGAATCAGGAGGGGTAGAGGCCAAAATAATCGGCAACCTGCGCTCGAGTCGCGGGGAGGGAATTCCATCCAAGGCCGAGCAGCTTATGGCCGGCCTCTCCGGAGTCCGCTCCGGCATTCTGACCGCCGAGCGGATGGTGGAGGAGGGCGATGCCGAGAACGCCAAGGAGATGGTTGGCAGTTTACTCCGGGAGACAGAGCCGCGGAGGGTCAGGGTCGAGATTCCCGTTGATGGCACGAGGCTCACGGAGACAGTTGAGGTCTACGTGGAAAACCGTTCGCCTCCCTCGTTGCCCGCCGTCCAGAAGCTGCTTGAGGGAATCATCTCGGATCTTGAAAAGCTGCTGCCCCCCAGCCCCCAGATTCCAAGCGTACCGGAACCGGGTCCAGCGGTTATGCCGGCACCGAGGGAGTCTGTCTACAGGGCTTTTCCGCCGAGACCCGGTGGTCCTCCCTTCGTCTCGGTCTACCATGCGCTGGAGATCGGGAGCATCAGATACTCCCGGGAGGACCCGGCCGGTCTCCTAGGAGGGAGCCTCGCGACCCCCGGGTGTGCCCCCCTCCTCTCCACGAAAGGGAACAAAGTCGG
>CAZZKZ010000063.1:0-4434 GCA_964654915.1 Hadarchaeota archaeon (SeqCode) | reverse complement strand
TGATGTGCTCGGAAATCGGTCTATCCGCGGGCCGGCAGCCGTGCTCCGGGTCCGTAACGTCCTCGGCCTTCACGAAGGTTTGTCTGGGGACCTCGGATGGAAGAACTCCCAAAATCTTTCACCTTATGCCCAGATCATTGAGCCTTTTCAGAATCTCCTCATCGGTCATACCAGGCTGAACATCTATCTTCTTGTCCGTGGGCTCGAGATGTGCTATGTTGCAGCGCCTCCGCCTGACCCTCGGACCAAAGACCACCACGAAGTTCTTGTCGAGCACATCCACCACCACACACTTCTCCCCGGCCTCTCTCCCCGCCGTCTTCACGCAGACCTTGCCAACCTCGATCACTTTCTGCCACCTCCGAGCATGACCCTAGCTGCCGCCAGAGATATTTTTTTCATTTCCTCGATAGATATCCTCTCCGTGTTTAATACTATATCGAATGGTGAGAGATCCGAGAGGTCTATGCCGTAGAACTTTTTGAACCTCCTCTCCTCGCTCCTCTCCCTTTTCACCGTCTCCCTCAGGACCTCCTCGTACGGTCTCCCCTCCCTTTCGGCGATTCTTCTCACCCTCACTTCCAGCGGAGCCGTGAGGAGGATTTTTAGGTCGGCATCCTTCAGAAGCCAGCCGGCCAGCCTGGCGTCAACCAGCACATTGCCCTTTCTGGCCTCCTCAACAGTCCGCCTGTCTATCTCCTCGTCTATCTTCATGTTTTTCTCGGCATATCTCGAGAACTCCTCCAGCGACATTTCCCTCTCCGCGGCCATCCTCCTGAAGACCTCTCCGGCCGACAGGTATCTGAGTCCGAGCTTCCTCGCCAGAAATCTCGCCACCGTTGTCTTGCCTGCCCCGTGCGGGCCGCTGACAGCCACGACGACCACTGGAAATCACTCCCTGGCCCGCAGTTTTATCAGCCGTCTGGAGCAGCTGGGGCAGAGGTTTCCTCCGTACGGCCTGTTGGGCCTCCTCGAGCTTCTCGGAATTCTCGCGAGCTCCGACGGTCTGACCCTAGGGACGCCGGCCAGCGGGGTCCCGCACATCCAGCACCTTGCCGGATCCGTCCTCTTTTTCAAGAATTGCACCTTCGATCTACCGCCAGGCGTCCTCACGAACCTTTTGGGTTTTCTTCTCTCGCCCCTCCTCAAGCTTTCACCTCCGTCTGCTGCGGCTTGACCGGCTGGATGGATGGGATCAGGATCTGCCTTAGAACCACCGAGAACACCATGAAGGTCAGGAAGTACCACCATCCGAAGCCGCAGGCGACCCACTTCCCGTATATCGGCAGGCTGACGGTGAACGGAAGCCATGTCACGACCCATCCGCTGAAAGCCCTGGCGAGCACAACCCAGAGGATCATGAGGGGAACCAGATAGTAGATGGACGGCTTCATCGTCTCGGACATTATCACCGCCTGCATCCGCGAGATCTCCTGCCTCCTCTGGTCCAGCTTCGCCATCCTCTTTCTGTCCTGCTTCCGGACGGCATCCCTATACTCGTTCCAGAACTCGCTTACCTGCGCCTGGTAGCTGGACACCAGCTCCCAGTTAACCACCCATCTGTTTACGAGGGTGACGAGCAGGGAGAGCGTGAAGGTGAGCAGGGCTATGAAGACTGCGGAATTTGCATGAACGATGGAAATCGACATCCCAAGCTTTCCTCCCGCCTCCATTATGTCCCGCCTGAGGGAGAATATGTTCTCCTCGTTCGGGCTTGAAAGCTGGGAAAACTTTTCAAGAATCCGCTGGTTGAGGTCATTGTCCACGTTCTCCAGATCGGGGGCGATCGACTCGCGGTAGAGCCCTTCAATGTGCGAGAGGCTGACACTCCCGCCCCTGCGCAGACTGACAACGGCATCGTCCAATCCCCTCACCAGATCCGCGAGCCTGTCATCGCTCTGGGCCGAGACTGCCGCGGCGGCCATGGCGACCACGGCCGCGGTCAGGAGCAGGGCCACAAGCACCCTCTTCATCTCAGCACCTCCACTATCTTCTCCACTGCCTCATTTAACCTTCCCTCTCTGTTCTGGACAATCTTTACGGCCGCACCAGTCAGGGCAGCGTACGCCGTTGCCACGGACCTGTTCATCTGCTGGTGCTCGGCGATCTCCTCTATCAGATCCATGTCGCGCGCCCTGTCAGCGTCCCTCTGCCTTCTCCCGGCGATCTCCGACGGATCCGCCTCCACGATTATCAGAACATCCGGCTTCAGCTCCTCCAGAACCCAGACCGGGAGCCCCGGGTAGTAACCCTCTGGCTTTTTGACGAGGCAGTGCGTGTCGACGATCACGTTCGAGGTCCTCGCCATGGAGGCAATCTCCCTTCCTGCCTCCCGCTGTATCTCCCTGTAAACGCCCGTCTCTATCTTCCTCATCTCATCCCTGTGCTTCACCCCCAGCCTCTCGGACATTATCCTGAACATCACATCCCCGTAGTTCACGACCTGATATCTGACGCCGATCGACTCCAGAACCTTCACTACCTCCCTCAGCACCGTCGTCTTGCCGCTGCCCGGCACGCCGGTTATCACCGCAACCTTACCCACCGAAGAGCCTCCTGACAGCCGGAAACATCTCTGCCATCTGCTCTCTAGCCATCTGTTCATACAGGGAGTATATTATTCCCACCGTAAGCAGGATTCCGGTCCCGCTGCCCGGCGTCCCGAGGATGTCCGCGCCCAGCGAGATCAGAGCAACCACGAGAGAGCCGAGAATCGTGGCGGGCAGCAGATATCTCCCGATGACCTTCTCCAGAACCTTCACATCCTTTCTGTAGCCCGGAATCGTCATCCCGGACTCATCGAGCTGCTGGGCCACATCTTTGGGTGACATCCCTGTCATGTATATCCACATCCAGCCGAAGGCGATGGAGAGCGAGACCAGCAGAATTCCGTATATCAGGACCCTCACGGGATCCGAGACCACCGTCCATATGCCGTTCGGCGGATTGACAAAATTGGCAAGCCAGTCGGCGTGGACGAGCGAGGAGAACAGCCGAATGTTGGCGAATATCGTCATCGCCAGTATGACGGGGATGTTCGAGGTGTAGAGGAACTTTATCGGGTACCTGCCCCTCATCCCGCCGTACTTTGCAAATGTCACGGGCACCTCGACCCTCACGCTTTCGAGATAGACGACGGCTAGGAAAATCAGCAGAACACCGACCACTCCCATCATGTTTGCCGGACCCGGGGAGAAGAACGCGCTCAGTATGCTCTCGCCTGCTCTGACGTCCCTTATGAAAAGCGGCAGGACTCCCGTGCTGAGGTTGAAGGTCTGCCAGAAAACCGTCATGGCCACACCGCCGGCAATGAAAAGGCTGACACCGCTGCCGAAGCCGTACTTTGAAACTATCTCATCCAGGTAAATGACGATTATCCCGCCGAGCGTGAGCTGAGCGACTATGAAGAGTCCGGCCGGGCTAGCGAGACCGACGCCGTATCTGCCGGCCAGCACGAGCATGCAGCCCTCGAAGACCGCCATGATGATGGCCAGGAGCTTCTGGGAGCTGGTGAAGATGGCCCTGTCCTGCGGATCCCCGAGGTCCAGGTTTATTATTTTGCTCCCGGCAAGCAGCTGCATTATGATTCCGGCCGTGACTATCGGACCTATCCCAAGCTCCATCAAAGTCCCGGTCTGGCTGGCGAAAACGTATCTGAGCTGGCCGAGAAGCTCTCCCACCGCGTGCCCCCTCGGTATCCCGTACAGCGGGAGCTGGGCCATGACGAAGAAGAGCACGAGGGCGAGGATCGTCCAGAAGAATTTCTCCTTGAAGGGCACGTGGCGCTTGGGGACGGCTATCTCCGGGAGCTTCCTCAGAAGGGGTTCGAGGGCGTAGAGCTTGGAGCGCGGCTTTTCCGTTTCCTCCGCCATCCTCAGTCACCGCTCAGAACCCTGCCGCCTGCCTGCTCTATCTTCCGCTTCGCCGTCTCGGAAACCTCATCGGCGATTATTTCTATGGGGTGCGTTATCCTCCCACCTCCCAGCACCTTCGAGAACCCAAGCTTTCTGACGTCAACCCTGTAGACATTTCCCTCCTTGGTGGCCAGCCCGTCCTCGACCAGCCTCTCTACTTTCTCGTCGATCTCTCCTATGTTGATCGCGGAGATCTCTTTCTTGGTGGGCGGGACAAAGCCGTGCTTCCCGAAGTAATCGGGCATGTGGCGGATGACGTAAGACCACTTGTGCTTGTGACCGCCAGCCATGCCCTTTCCACCCCTCTCGCCGCTCCCCCTGCCGCGCTTGGCGCAGCCCCTTCCGTGGGTTCTGCTTCCCCTCTGCTTTCTCGTTTTTCTTCTCCTCCTGACGACCATTGGCCTCACCTCATATCATGCGCATTATCAGCTCGTTTATCTGCTCCCCGCAGTAGCCGAGGCTGCCTCCCTCCTTCACCGACCTCTTGGTGGACCTGAAGCCCTTCCTCGGAGGATGCAGT
>CAZZKZ010000062.1:0-5556 GCA_964654915.1 Hadarchaeota archaeon (SeqCode) | reverse complement strand
GGTTGCTGTCCGGGTGGGTCGGGGGCTGCCAGTCGCTCCACCAGTTGCCCATTCCGCCGTTGTCCCAGTAGTTCAATCCTCCGTCGTAGGCGTTGTTTGTGTTTCTCAGGTAGTTGCGGAAGAGGATGTTGTTGGTGGAGGTGCCGAGATAGATTCCGTAAGACGTGCTGTTCTCCACTATGTTTCCTGAGATGGTGTTGCCGTTGGACGAAACAATAAAGATGCCGTAGGCGGTGTTCCTCACCACGTTGTTGGAGATTTTGCTGTAGTGGGAGGAGCTCTGCAGATGGATGCCGCGATTGCCGTTCACTACCGTGTTTTTGGAAATGGTGTTGTAGGTGGAGGACTCGACATAGATGCCGTACCAAGAGTTGCCCATGACCGTGTTGTTGGAGATGGTGTTCATGCTGGAATTGGAGTAGATCTGGATGCCGAACGGATTGTTCCTGATGATGTTATTCGAGACGGTGCTGCTTTGACCGGTGCGGAAGACGATGCCGACCTCGGTGCTGTACTCCACGATGTTGCCGGAGATGGTGTTGGTCGAGGAGGAATCAATCCAGAGGCCGTAGCGGTTGCCCTCCAGAATGTTGTTCAGGATTTCGTTGAGGCTGGAGTAGGCAAAGGTGATGCCGTAGTAGTTGCCGTTCACGGTGCTGTTTGAAATGGTGTTTCTGCTGGAGGAGACGAGAAAGATGCCGTTGGCGTTGTTAGTGGAGATGACATTCTCGATTCTGCCGTTCTGCACGTTTTCAAAATAAATCCCGTTGTAACTGGGGTAGCCGTTCCTTACCAAAACGTTTCTTATGATGAAGTAGCTTCTGGTGTTCCTGATGTGTATCCCGTGGGCCGAGGAGGCGTCGATCACCCAGTTCTCGATTATGTACGGGTCGTTCTCTGTCCCGCTCCCGCCGACCACTCCGTTGGCCGGGATGAAGTTGTCATCTCCATCTATTAGTATGGGTTCCCTGCTCTGGAGGTCGGCGGAAACCCTGAGCGGAGAGGTGAAGATGATTAACGCGATGAAAAAGACAGCCAAGGTCGCCGGGATGCACCATCTACCCATTAGATTCTAGTCTGCTTTGGATTTTTGGATATTTAAATATTTCCGTGGGGCCGGCCCGTCGCCCCATTTGGTTTAATACGGGCGAATTTCAAGAAAATTATGGTGAATGAGTTGGGCCGGTCGCCTGGCCTCTCCGTCTACATCGCCCTCGCTTTGGTGGTCTTCGCCATCCTGATCCCTCTCAGGCAGAACCTCCTGCCGAAGGGCGAGATCACCCTCTGGGTCGGCCTCATAAGAAGCGAGGTTGAGGCGATCGGCGAACTCGTCGAAAACTTCGAGAGAGAGCACGGTGTGAAGGTCAAGGTCGTCTGGATCTCGAATATCGAGGACCTCAGATCGCGCTACAGGGTTGCCGTCCCGATAGGAAAGGGCCCTGACGTTCTCCTGGGCCCCCACGACTGGATAGGAGAGTTCGCGGAGATGGGGGTGATAGCCCCCCTCTCAGAGGACATCTTCCCGGAGAACGAGAGGGCGGAGTTCCTGGACAGGGGGCTCGAGGCCGTGACGCTCGATAACAGGGTCTGGGGCTTCCCCTGCCTGATGGAGAGCCTCGTCATCATCTACAACACGCAGTTCGTCGAAAACCGGTTTGAGACTTGGGACGATCTCCTCGCGTACGCCAAACGGGTGACCTCCGGCGATTTCTACGGCTTCTACTACCCGCACGTGGACCCCTACTACTCCTTCCCCATCCTGTCCGGCTTCGGCGCCTACGTCTTCGGCGAGAACGACAACGTCGACGACATAGGGCTGGCGAACGATGGGGCAATCGAGGGCGCCAGATTCATCCAGGGAATGGTCCGGGAAGGGATACTCCCGAGGGACACGACCCTGAACCCCTACTCCGTCCGGGAGTACTTCAAGGCGGGGAGGGCCGCCGTGATAATAGACGGCCCTTGGGCCTTCGAGGAGATAAGAAGGGCCGGGGTGAGCTACTCCGTCTCAAACTTCCCGAGGCTTCCCAACGGCAGCTATCCGCGCACCTTCATCGGCGTCCAGGTCTGCATGATAAACCCGAGGTCGAAAAACTTTGATTCCGCCGTGAAGCTCGCGAGATTTCTGGCGAGCGCCGACTCCCTCAGGGCCCTGAACAGGGCAGGCTGGAGGCTCCCGGCCAGATCCTCCGTCCTCTCCGAGCTGGAGAACATCCCGGAAATCGGGGTGGTCCTTGACCAGATAGAGAACGGGATAATCATGCCCAAGATCCCGGAGATGGACAGCGTGTGGACGCCCTGGACGAACGCCCTGAAGATGATCGTCCTCGGGCAGGACCCGGCCAGCACGCTGGACGAGGCCGTCAGGGAGATAAAATCGGCGATAGAGAGGAGGAGGTGAGACCCTGAGGGTCGGACAGAAAAGCGCCTACCTCTTCATCCTGCCGGCCGTCGTCGGCCTGAGCTTCGCGATCCTGGCCATAAGCGCCTACAACATCTACCTCTCCATGACGAACTGGGGGCCGGGACACGACCCCCACTACGACTTCGTCGGCCTGCAGAACTATTCCGAGATCGTGAGTGGCGGCTACACGTCCTACTTCCTAAGCGTCTTCAGCTGGAACGTCCTTTTCGCCCTCCTCTCGGTCGGAATCGCCTTCTCCATCGGCCTGATCCTGGCCGTCGTCCTGAACAACCCGAAGCTCAGGGGCAGGGCCGTCTACCGGACGCTGCTGATAATCCCGTGGGCGCTCCCGTCCACAATCACCATCATGGCCTGGAGGGGCCTGCTTGGAACCAGCTGGTCCCTCTTCATGCGCGGGGGCTTCCAGTCCGTCTGGGGCGCGAGGGGGATAATCCTCCTCGTCAACATCTGGACCGCCTTTCCCTTCATGATGTGCGCCTGCCTCGGCGGCCTCCAGAGCATCCCGCCCAGCGTCTATGAGGCCGCGGCCATCGACGGGGCCAGCAGGCTGAAAAAGTTCTGGAAGATAACCCTCCCCCTCCTCAAATCCGTGATAGTCCCGATCCTGATCTTCACCTTCGCCTTCCACTTCAACAACTTCACCGTCGTCTGGATGCTCTCGGAAGGTGGCCCGCCGACGGGGATCGCCAACGCACCGGGCGGCAGCGACATAATGATCACCTACTTCTACAGGCTGGCCTTCGGCGAGGGGCACTACTACGCCGTCGCCGCCGCCTTCTCCGTGATCCTCTTCTTCATACTGACGGCGGTGACCTTCGCCAACATGAAGATAACCGGGGCGATGAAGGAGGTCGAGCGATGAGAGCGAGATGGCTGGAGTCCGCGGCAATCCACCTAATTCTGCTCATCGTTGTCGCCGTGGTCCTCTTCCCGGTCTTCTTCATCTTCACGGCATCAATCAGGAAGACCTTCATACCGCCCACGCTCCTGCCCGACTCCATCACGGCAGACAACTTCCTGAGGCTCTTCAGGGAGCAGAACTTCCTGCTCTGGGCTGTGAACACCGCGATCGTCTGCCTGGGCACAATCATCCTAACGTTCGCGATGATAGCCCCCGCCGCCTACGCCTTCTCCTTCATGAGGTTTGCCGGACGCAGGCAGTTGATGGTCTTCATGCTCTTCGCCCAGCTCTTCCCATCCCTCGTGGGAATGGTCGCGATCTACAGGATAATGAGCGCGATCGGGATGGTCAACCTCGGCGGGATGATCCTGATATACGCCGGCTCCAGCGTCCCGTTCTACACATGGTTCCTGAAGGGGTACATGGACACCATGCCGAAGAGCCTGGTCGAGGCGGCTCTCATGGACGGCGCCGGCCACTTCAAGATCTTCAGGAGCATAGTGCTCCCGCTCGCAAAGCCAGCCCTCGGGGTCATCGCCTTCATGGCCTTCCTCGTGCCGTACAACGACTTCATCCTTCCGTCCTTCATGCTGGAGTATCCCGATACCACCCTCGTCTACGGGCTCGCGACCCTCGCCGGCATAGGCGGAAGGGCCCCGGACTACCCGATGCTCGCCGCCGGTGTCCTTCTGGCCTCCATCCCCCTGCTCGCCGTCTTCCTCGTCTTCCAGCGCTATCTGATAATGGGGCTGACGCGCGGGGCCGTCAGGTGAGTTCAAAACCTTAATACACGACCGCGCGGATTTTCCTCATGATGGAGGTAAAGATAGGTTTTGAAATCCACCAGCAGCTGGCCACCGATCAGAAGCTTTTCTGCGACTGCCCGACCAACTACCAGGACGTCCCGCCGAACACCAACATCTGCCCGATATGCACCGGGACGCCCGGGGCAAAGCCGATGCCGCCCAACAGGAGGGCAATAGAAACCGCCATAGAGATCGCCCTCCTCCTTGGCTGCAGGGTCGTGACCGGTGAGCCCATCTACATCCTGCGAAAGCACTACGACTATCCCGACCTTCCATCCGGCTACCAGAGGACAAGCATGCCCATCGCCCGGGACGGGAAGCTGGCCGGCGTCCGCATAAGGGAGATCCACATAGAGGAGGACCCGGGGCAGTACAACCCGGCGGCCGGAACCGTCGACTTCAACAGGTCGGGCATCCCGCTTGTCGAGTTCGTGACGGAACCGGATATGGGGTCGCCCGAGGAGGCCAGGGACTTTCTAAGAATTCTCACGAGAACGCTCGAGTACACGGGGAAGGCGAGGCCGGAAGCGGGCGGGGCCATGAGAACAGACGTGAACATATCGATCGGCGGGGGCGGCAGGGTCGAGGTGAAAAACATCAACTCCGTCCACGGTGCCTACAGGGCGCTGAAGTTCGAGATCATCAGGCAGAACGAGAAGAGGAGAAGGGGCGAGGTTGTCGAGAGGGAGACGAGGGCATACCTAGAGAGCCAGATGATAACCGTCCCCATGAGGGCCAAGGAGTTCGAGGAGGACTACAGGTACATCCCTGACCCCGACATCTCCCCCCTCGTCATAGACGAGGAGACTGTCGAGCGGATAAGGAGGGAGATGCCGGAGGCACCTCACCTGAGGAAGGAGCGGCTCATCAGGCAGTACGGGATAACCGAGGAGATGGCCGAGACCATAGTGAGCGAGCGGGAGCTGGCAGACTTTTTCGAGGCCGTGGCGGCCATGACCGATCCCCTGCTGGCCGGAGGATGGATGAGGACCAAGGTCAAGAAGGTTCTGAACTACCTTGGGATGAGGGCGGGCGACCTCAAGATCCAGCCGGCTCAGATGGCCGAACTCCTCGAGATGGTTAGAAGGGGCGAGATAACCCCTGAGCAGGGGGAACTCGTGCTCCGGAGGATGGTCGTGCGACCGGCCGGCCCGAGGGATGTGCTCAGAGAGCTGGAGCTGACAGCCCCGGCTCCGGATGAGATTTCCTCGACCATTGAGGAAACCCTGGCCGAGGAGGCGGAGGCCGTGGAGGACTACAGGAGGGGAAGGGTGAGGACCCTGGACTTTCTCGTCGGGGTCGTGATGAGGAAGCTGCGCGGAAGGGCGGACGCTAGAAAGATAAGAAGGATGGTTGAGGAGCGCCTCTCTCAGTAGCCGTACATCTTCTCGGGCTTCGCGATGTCCGGCAGCTCGAGCCTGCTG
>CAZZKZ010000061.1:0-2443 GCA_964654915.1 Hadarchaeota archaeon (SeqCode) | reverse complement strand
CCCCTCCCCACCTCGCCCGCCCCCCCCCCGTCCCCCCCCCCCCCCTCGTTGGCGACCGCGGCCGCGGCGGCGCCGGCCAGCGAGGCCCCGTCCGCGACGACCACCGTCGCGTCGGCGCTTCCGAAGTTCAGGGAGTGCCCGACGGTTCCCGAGCTCGTGCATATGCCGGCCGGCAGATCAGACGCCGACACCCTCAGGCCGATTCTGCCGGAGAGGGGCGAGTCCCCGGCAAATATCCCGACAGAGAACTCCAAGGAGCCGGTCGCCGAGATGTCCCCGCCGTTCTCCACCACGGCCCCGCCCGTTTCACCGGCCGCCTCCGAGGCGACCTGGGCGATGGCCCCGGCCACCGCGGCGAACGGGCCCCCCCCTGCCGCCTCCGCCGCCTCCAGCATGAGGGAGATGACCCTGGGGATCCGCCTTTCACGCACCCTCACCGGCTCCAGCGAGTACCTGAACTCCGGGTGTCTTAGGACATACCTCTCGACATCCAGTCTGGCTGCGCGGGCCGCGGAAATCGCCGCCCGCAGGCTCTCCTCGTTCTCCGCCTTCACGAGTATCCTCGTCTCGCCCCTGCTCCACCTGGCCGAAAGCAGGCTCACCACCTCCCGATTTGGAGGGCCCGGAGGGGACAGGCCGGCACGCAGGCGCCGCAGTAGACGCACCTCTCCTCGATCAGACTCAGAGAGAAGTCCTCCGTCAGTTGCAGGGCCCCCGTCGGGCATATCGAGACGCACGCCCCGCAGTGGACGCAGCGCCCCTCGTCCAGCTTTATCACCCTCCTGACCTCCTCCACCTCGACCCCGCGGCTTCTCAGCCTCTCGATGAAGCCCTCCACCTCCTGGTCGGACGCCTCGAGGGAGACCATTATCTCGCCGCCGGAGCTGCTTATGTTCGCGTAGAGGATGTTGACGAGGAGCCCCGTCTCCATTATCGCTGAGGCGAGAACGGGCTCGGTCGCCTTCGCCGCCGAGTACTTCAGCAGGATCTTTCTCTTCACGCCCCATCACCTCCTCCCGAAGAGCTTCGAGATGTCGTCGGTCGTGATTATCCCGATCACCCTTCTCCCCGAGTCGACCACCGGGACGCCCGAGATTCCGTGCTCCTCGAGCTTCCTTGCCACCGACTCCACCGGCTCGCCCTCATCGGCCGTTATCACCTTCCTCGTCATTATCTCGGCAACCGTCCGGCACCCGGAGCCTATCGAGATCGCGAGATCCCATGAGGTCACGATCCCGACCAGAACCCCCGACTCGTCGACGACCGGGAGGTGATCGAAGCCTCCCCTGGCCAGCGTGCGTGCGGCCTCGACTATCGGCGTGTCGGGCCTGCAGGTCACAACCTCCCTCGTCATCAGGTCACGCGCCAGGATCACCCTCCTGGCCTCGCGCATCGGCCTGAACTCCCTGTCTGAGGGCAGGCGGGCGACCGGCTCGGAAAGCAGGAAGTCCCCTCTCTCGATCAGCCTCTTCAGCTCCTCCGCTATCTCCCTGGCGACCTTTATGCTGCTGAGCGGGCTCACCGGCACCTCCCTGCCGTTCACCTCCACCCTCCCGGACTTGAGCTCGGCGTAGCTCACCTGCCTCAGGACCGGCCTCTCCCTCCTCGCGACCCCGTAGTCGAGGAGGTCTATCTTTATCTCCTCGTCGCTCAGGCCCGCGGTCGCGGCGATTCCCTCGTGCAGGATCGGAATCGGGACCCCTATGCCGACGAAGAGCGATGTCCCGTACCTGTGGATGGTCGCCCCCCTGAGGTAGCTCGGGCTCATCTGCTTGAGGTCGCCTATCACGGTGATCGTCCCCCTCTGCCTTTTAGGGTCGTGCTGCGTCCCCTCCCAGACGATGTAGCCCTGCGCCCCGGCCAAGAATATCCTCGTTCCGGTCCCTATCGTCTCGTAGGTCGGGTCCTTCATGAGCGGGCTCAGCTCGCCCGTCCCGGCGAAGGTCACGTTTCCGAAGTTCGGCAGGAGCGTCCCCATGTAGGTGTAGATCGTCTCGTCCCTCGAGTTCGTGGCCGCGACGTACCTCTGGTAGGCGTTTCTGGGATTGCACAGGAAAGCCTGGTTTAGGTCATGGATCGTGAATGTCGTCTCTATCTCGCGCCTGGGGTAGCAGTCGGTCCCGTAGGCCCGGGCCTCGAGGGTTATCTCCCTTCCGCTGACAAGGTCCTCGATGACGTGGCCCCCGCCGTACTCCATTCCCCTCGTCCTGGAGAGGGCGGTCACGCCGATGTAGACGTCGACCGCGGCCAGGCCAGCGTAGGCCGGGACGTCGTTGAGGTAGACCTCGCCCCCGCCGAACTTTATGGGCGGATCCGAGTGGCCGAAGTTCAGGAAGGCCCCGGAGCTACACATGGCTCCGAACGTCCCGGGCGTGACGACGGCGACCCCCTTCCCCGCCGCCTCGCTCCCCCTCACCCGCACCACCTCGCCCAACCCCTCCGC
>CAZZKZ010000060.1:0-2633 GCA_964654915.1 Hadarchaeota archaeon (SeqCode) | reverse complement strand
CCTTCAGCCCGATCAGAGCGGCGATGTTTCCGGCCGGGACCCTGTCGACTATCACCCTGTCAGGCCCCATGTAGATCGAGACCTGCTGGATCCTGGAGGCCTGCTTGGCGTTCAGGAGCTTTACCTCCTTCCCCTTCTCAGCCGTACCGGAGAAGATCCGCCCGGTCGCGATCACGCCCGCCTGCTCGTCGACGACGATGTCGGTCACGACCATGCAGAACTTGCCCTCGGGCCTGGCCTCGATCATGTCCCTCCCGAGCTCGCTCTGGAGGTCCCCCTTCCAGAGGCGCGGGACCCTTATCCTCTGGGCCTCCTTCGGGTTGGGGAGGTGCCTGATGACCATGTCGAGGATGACCTCGTAGATGGGGGATATCTTCGACAGCTCCTTCTCCTCGCCCCTCTCGTAGGCTCCGATGATGTCCCTGAAGGAGATGTTCTTTTTCTTCATCTGCGGGACGGAGACCGCCCACTTCAGCTTCGCGGACCCGAAGGCGACGGACCCGTTCTCCACGTTGACCTGCCACTCCTGGGCGAACTGCCTGGGGGCGAACCTCCTGATGAGCTCGTTGAACTTTGTGATTATCCTGGCGAACTTGGCCTGAATCTGGTCGGGCGGGAGCTTGAGCTCGGTTATCAGCCTGTCGACCTTGTTTATGTAGAGGACCGGTTTCGTGTACTCCTGGAGGGCCTGCCTGGTCACGGTCTCCGTCTGCGGCATTATCCCCTCGACGGCGTCGACGACGACAACCGCGCCGTCTATCGCCCTCAGGGCCCTAGTCACGTCCCCGGTGAAGTCGACGTGGCCCGGCGTGTCGAGCAGGTTGATCAGGTACTCCTTCCCGTCGTAGACGTGGGAGAGGCTTACGGCGGAGGTCTGGACGGTTATCCCCCTCTGCTGCTCGATGTCCAGGTAGTCGGTGAAGAGCTGCTCGCCGGCCAGCTCGAAGCTGATTATCCCGGAGGCCGCGACCAGGGAGTCAGTCAGGGTCGTCTTGCCGTGGTCGACATGGGCCACTATCCCTATGTTCCTTATCCTCTCCGGCTCCCACATCAGCTTGACGACGTCCGATATGTGCTTGTACCTGCGCACGGTCTCACACCTTTACTCTTACGGGCCGCCGCTTTTAAAACCCGTCGGGGGCTCCCGTCAGCCGATGGGAAGGGCGGCGGACTCGATGGCCCCCTTCCTCGGGGCCGGGGGCGGCGGGAACTCCTTCGGGATCTCGTCCGGCCTCTGGCCTATCCCGATGGTGTTGCCTATCCCGGCGACTATGACGGTGTCTCCCGGCTTCGTCCTCTCGAGGATGGCCCTCCTCACGACCTCGACGGCGTTCCTCGCGCCCTCGGCGATCTTCCTGTGCATCCTGGTGATCGACTCGACCAGCGACTCCTTCACTATCACGGCGTCGAGCGGGATGCCGAGCTCGGTCGCGATCTCCTCTATCTTGTACTTGTCGACCGGGGGCCCGCCTATCGCCGCCCCCACACCCTCTATGACCTCCCCGCTCCTCTCGCCCTCCAGCTTGGCCGCGGCGTCTATCATGATTATCCTGCTGATCTTTCTCTTTCTTGCGAGCTGCCTGATGAGCTCTCCGGGCTTTCCGACCCGGCCCCCCGGACCCTTCGCCTTTATGACCAGGAGCTTCCGGCCCTCGAACTCGACCTCGGCGTAGACGGTGTCCTCGACCTCCTCCCTCCATCTGTCGGTGTTCGCGAGGAGGGCCGCCGTCAGGGGCCCGACCCCGTCGCCTATGGGCTTCCCCTCGGCGAAGGTCTTCGTGGCCTCGGCGAAGGCCCTCGCGTACTCGCGCAGGAAGGGGAGCTGCATCTGGAGGATCATGACCAGCTGGTAGCTCTTGGTCTTCTCGGCCAGGAGGTAGTAGTGCCTGGCAAGGCGGTAGAGGGTGTGGTTGGCTATCGCCCCCTCGAGGACCATCTCAAGGTTGGCGGCGGTCTCCCCGTCCGCCCGGGGGGAGAGCCTCCTGACGACGCCCTCGAACCTCTTCTTCCTAACGTCGAGGATGTGCTCGAGCCTCCTGATTATACCGACCGGGTCCTCGCTCACGGGCCCTATCTCGAAGAACTCGAGGAGGCCGTCGACCTCCTTCTCGATGTCCCGCTTCGTCTTCCCGTGCCTGGCGAGGGAGCGGAGGGCTACCGAGCGGCCCTCCCTGGCCCAGGCCTCCATCTCCCTCATGGCCTTTCTGACCTGGCCCAGCCCCATGCTGGCCTGGAGGGAGAGCAGGTAGGGGGTGAGGAGGGTGTAGATCAGGCTGAGCGCCATTATGATGATGAGGGTGGTCACGATGTTCGTGTCCGGCATGCTGACCCGCATAATGGTCTTTTTGCCCCTGCTCAAAAAGGTTATCCCTTTATTTTTTGATTCTCCGAGTTATTTTTTGGCGGGGGTAGCCAAGCCAGGTCAAAGGCGCCAGATTCAGGGTCTGGTCCCGAAGGGGTTCGGGGGTTCAAATCACCTCCTCGGCACCATATGTCCAAAATGGTGAATCGAGCTTGATTTCAGCTGGCAGGTGCCCTGCTTTTGTCAAGAAACTCGATCCAGTCTCGAATTTGGAACCATAAATGCTTACCTTGTCACCGGAGGGATATTTACACTCTATGCTACTACTTTC
>CAZZKZ010000059.1:0-2475 GCA_964654915.1 Hadarchaeota archaeon (SeqCode) | reverse complement strand
CCTCCTGCGCCGCCGACAGGGCCCTGGTCAGAACGCCCGCCGAGGGGTTCAGGCCCGGTAGAATTCCTGCAACCGAAGTCACGCCGTTCCGCAGGTACTCTAGGCATGAGGCAAGGACGCAGGCGTGAATCTCCTCCTTGCCGAGCAGCCCGTCCAGCGTCTGCCAGAGGCTCCTCAGCCCGAAGACATTGTTCGCCCGGGCGGCTTCGGATGGTATACCCCTCGCCAGTATGCGCGAGAAGTGAGTGTGGGAGCAGACGAGTCCCGGCATCACTATCCTGTCGCTGGCGTCTATGACCTCCTCGGCCCCCAGCCTTCCCGGATCCTTCCCGACCTGCGATATCCTACCGTCCTCCACGAGAATGTAGCCGTTGCGGATCACGGTCGAATCCTCATCCATTGTGACAATCAGTCCGCCCTTTACGAGAAGATCGGCCATCGGGCCTCCATAGATAAAAGCGAGACCCGTCGGCTATATAGTTTTTGACACGCTATGCACGGTGAGAGAAGGATGCCTGACCTTGTGATAAGGAATGCGAGGCTGGTCCTGCCCGAGGGCGTGGTCAGGGGGGAGATCTCGGTCACCGAAGGGAGAATCGAGAGGATAGCCGTCACATGCGCCGAGAGAGGCGAGAGGGAGATAGACGCAAGGGGCAGGCTCGTCGTCCCCGGCGTTGTGGACACCGAGCTTCACCTGCTTGCCCCGAGAAAGATCCGCGGGCTGGTGAGGATGGAGACCGCGGCCGCGTCGGCCGGCGGCGTGACCACGGCGATCGTCTCGCCCGAGCCCCTTCAGATATCTGACGCGGAGGACCTGAGGCGGACCGCATGCGCTCTCAGGCGGGCCAGCCTGATCGACCTCAGCCTGAAGGCCGGGCCGCTGACGGCTAGGAACCTAGACAGGATGCAGGAGATTTTTGTGTGCGGGTCGAGGTTTTTCAAAATCTCCACATGCTCCCCCAACATGCTTCCGAACGAGAAGATTCTCGAGGCCATGGAGAAAGCAAAAATCCTGGGGGCCCTCCTCTGTGTTCACGCGGAGAGCGAGGGGGTGATCCGCGAGGCGAAGGAGAAGTGGAACGGCACGGACGTCTCCAAGCTGAGACCGCCGCGCGCAGAGGAGAAGGCTGTCGAGGATCTCCTGGAAAAAACGAGAAGGATGGGTGCCGCGGTTCACTTCGAGCGCCTGACGACCCAGAAGAGCAGCCTCCTTCTGGCGAAGGCGAAGAGGGAGCACCTGCCCGTGTCCTGCGCGGTCAGCGTTCATCACTTGGCCTTCTCGGCTGGGGACGCTAAACCCTTCCTCAAGATCCACCCGCCCCTGCGCTCGGGTGAGGACGTCGAGGCGCTGTGGAGGGCAATCTCAGCCGGGACCGTCGACGTCGTCTCCAGCTGTCACTTCCCGGTGGCCAGGGAGGAGGTGGCCGCTCTTGGACCCGGGGGGGCGCCCCCCGGGCTCCCCGGCGTGGAGACTCTTCTCCCCTTTATGTTTGAGTTCGGGGTGAGGAGGGGAAAGATGACGGTTGAACTGATGGTCAAGGTCACCTCGACAAGGCCCGCCCAGATCTTTGGACTCTATCCTCAGAAGGGCATACTACGGGAGGATTCCGACGCCGATCTCGTCATCCTGGACGACTCCGTGAGGAGGGTCAGCTCCGAGAGCCTGCGCGGGGTCTCCGGGTGGTCGCCCTACGAGGGTATGGAGATGTCTGGCTTCCCGTTCATGACCATCCTGCGCGGCGAAGTGATATTCGAGGACGGGGAGGTCGTGGGGAAGCCGTCAGGAGGGGAGATCCTACTCCGTCCCTGTTAGTTTCCTCTCCTGCCTGCCCCTCTCCTCCGAAATCCTTAGGGCCGCCGCCGCATCTTCCGGATCGTCGAAGACGGGATACCTCCCGGGTTTCCAGCGTCCGGGATGGATGAAAACAAGCGTCTTCTCCGCCTTTATTCCGTCCATGAACCTTGCAATGTTCTCCTCCTTCTCTCCCACCTCGAAGACGATCAGGCAACCGTCCGCAAGATCCATCACATCCCTGATCCTTCTCCTTAGGCTCTCGAGGTCATCGAAGCAGTAGCCCGGGCCAGATCTGCGCAGGCTGGCTCTCCCCGCTGTTTTTTCCGGGATCTCGCAGATCTCGAAGCCCCCCAGGTGCTTCGCCACCTCCCGGCAGAGGTCATCGTCCTGTGCCAGAAGCAGCAACCTCCTCCCGGAAAGCGGCGGTACCTCGGAGAGGAGCTTGGCCCCGCAGACAAGCTCGCGTATGCTTCGGCAGACTACCCCTCCCTTCTGCCTCACCGCGGACGCGATCAGTCTGTCATCCCGGTCGGCCGGATGGAAGAGAACGGGCTTGCTGACGGAGACCCTGCTCACCTCCTCGAGCAGACCGCGCATGCCGGCGCCGCCATCGCTCAGGCAGACAACCGAGGTCCCCCTGTCTGCCGCCACCGCCTTCAGAATCTCCGCCTCCGGGACCC
>CAZZKZ010000058.1:0-3657 GCA_964654915.1 Hadarchaeota archaeon (SeqCode) | reverse complement strand
CCCCGTCCCCGGGGTAGGTTGACGACGTGTTACTGAGCCGTGCGCGGGGCCACCCCCTTGCGGAGGCGCCCACCACTCGCATGGCTTAGTCGGACCCCCATAGCAGTGGCCTCCGGCACGATCAACCGGTGTTCTTGGCCGCTAGGCCAATCCGCAGGAGAGCACCATCTCTCAGGGGTCACCGGACCTATCTCGGACCCGAGCTTCCAGCTGCCTGGTTTGTTCGGGCCCACATCGCTGGAAGTCCACACCAAGATGGCGATCTCTCATAGCTGGACGCTTTGTCCAAAGCTCCTGATCGACGCCCGCACCGCGCGGTGTGGACCAATCTTAACCTAGGGGATCATCGGCTTTTAAGTTTTACGCATCATCGCCGACATGTAGAACAGGCCGCTGTCCGTTCAACCGGCAGGTTGTCTGGGAAAGTGCGGTGCTCACGGGAATGATATTGCACCGTTCGGACAGGCGGCCTCGCACGCCCTGCACTCTATGCAGTCCTCCGGCCTGGCGACCACGGACTTTCCGCCCTTTATGTCGAAGACGTTGGCCGGGCAGACCTCGGCGCAGCGGCCGCAGCCGTCACATCGATCCCTGTCAACCACCGGCGGCATCCGGCTCACCCTCCCTTCCCCTCTGCAGCAGCGAGCTTATATAGCCTGCTATCTTGTTCTTGATCGGCTTGCTTAGGTGAGGCAGGATTTCGTAGACCACCCTCTTGTTGTCCTCAAAGCTTTCCCCGAACCTGTCCGGGTACCTCTGGATCAGCTCCGCCGCCGTCCTCTTTATGAACGTCGTCCTCACCCTGCCCAACCGACCACCTCTTAACCTAATGACCGCGGGAGGGATTTAACCCTTTATCATCCGGGCGATTTTGATGGCCAGGCGGGCGACCTCCAGCGGGGAGCGCCCCAGCAGCCTAACCATCGGCTCCTTTCCGACCCCTCCCCTGTCGAACACGACGTCCGGCACCCTGCCCAGCTTTCGGTGAACCTCCTCGATTCCCCAGACCATGGTCTTCACGCCGGGCGGCTCTCTCTCCCTGCTGAATGAGCCCACGCTGAGGCCGAGCCTCCTGCACGCCGCGATCACCTCTTCCGAGAATCTGATGTTCATCCCCGCCCTGATTCCGGGGTCGAGCCTGTGGGCGGTGAGCACGAAGTTGGCAACGTGCTCGGAGCCGCCGGCCTGGGGGAACCCTGTGACGAGGGGGCGCCCGGCGACCCTGATTATCCTCCCGCTGAGGCCGATCGTCTGGTCCGGCCCTCTGGCCCCCGGCAGGACAGCGGCTAAGTTTGTGCCCACCTCGGGGATGAGATCCGCGAACTCCCGGCAGGACTCCAGCAGCTTGGCGGCGGTCCACACCTCCTCCATCAGCCTTCCTCTCTCGGCCTCAAGCCAGAGGTGGGCCATTTGGTTGACCGGCCTCGCGCCGCCGCCGACCTCGAGGGCCCGCTCGATCGCCGAGCGAACAAAGGACCTCGCCGACCTCACGGCCTCCAGCAGGGGCTTCCCCTTGGCCAGCTCTGCCGTCACGGCGGCCGAGAGCGTGCAGCCCGTCCCGTGCAACAAGTCCGCAGGAAGCCTCTTCTCCTCCAGCCTCTCAATCCTCCGGCCGCGGGCAAAGATGTCCACTATCCTCCTGCCCCTCAGGTGGCCCCCCTTCAGGAGGACCGCCCTCGCCCCCATCCGGAGGATTTCCCCCGCCGCCCTCTCCGCGTCCTCCGGCGATCTTATCCTCATCCCGGAGAGGGCCTCCGCCTCGCTGACGTTGGGCGTGACAAGGTGGGAGACCGAGATGAGCCTTTTCAGCTCATCCAGGACCCCTTCCCCTATAAGCCTGTGTCCGGTCGTGGAGACCATCACGGGGTCCACCACCAGCTTCAGGCCGTGCCTGTTTGCCTCCCGCCTGACCGTGGCGATGGTCTCCCGGCTGTAGAGCATTCCCGTCTTCGCCCAGACGACCTCGAAGTCGGAGAGGACCGCGCGGAGCTGGGACCTGACGAACTCGGCCGGAACCTCCAGTATGTCGATCACACCGCGCGTGTTCTGCGCGGTCAGGGCCGTCACGACGGAGAGGCCGTGGACCCCCAGGGCCGCGAAGGTCTTGAGGTCCGCCTGGATGCCGGCCCCGCCGCCGGAGTCCGAGCCGGCGATCGTGAGGGCGCACGGGACTTTCATTCTGTCCTCTCCCCCAGCAGGTAGGTCGGCCTCGCGCCGGTTATCCTCACCCTCAGGAAGTCCCCGAGCTCCGCGCCGTGGATCACGACCTGCCTGTAGCCCTCGCTTCTCAAGATCTGGCCGCCCTTCTCCCCCGGCTCCACCACGAAGCCGGAGACCTCCCTGCCGACGTACTCCATGTTCCTCTCCATGCCTATCCTGAGGCAGATTTCGTGGAGCTCCCTCGACCGCGCGCAGACGATGCGACCGTCCGGCTGCGACATGCGGGCGGCCGGCGTCCCGGGCATCGGTGAGAACCGGGAGATGTTGACCTTGTCCGGCCTGACCCTGAGGACCAGCCTCTTCGTGTTCTCGAACTCCTCCTCGCCCTCGCCTGGGAAGCCGACGATTATGTCCGTGCACAGGGTCATGTCCGGGATCTCCGACCTGAACCTGTCGACTATCTCCAAGAAGTCGTCCACCGTATAGTTTCTTCCCATCATCCTCAGGATTCCGTCATCCCCGCTCTGAACAGGCAGATGGAGGAACCTGTATACCTTCTCGCTTCTGAAGGACTCTATAAGATCGTCGAGGATCGGAATTGCACTGGACGGGTTCATCATTCCCACCCTTACGCGGAAATTCCCGGGTATGTTGACGATGGCGGAAATCAGGCCTGGGAGGCTTTCCCCCCTGTCCACCCCGTAGGCCGCCGTGTCCTGAGCCGTGAGCAGGATCTCCCTGTAGCCGGAGGAGACAAGCCTGCGAGCCTCCTCCACTATTGACTCAGGGCTGTAGCTCCTCAGTCTACCCCTCGCCAGCCTTACCGCGCAGTAGGTGCAGGCGGAGGTGCAGCCCTCGGCGATGGGTATGGCGGCGCTCACTTGGCTGAGGCGCCTCTTCGGCATCGCCGGCTTCTCGACAGGGCCGGAGATCTGCCTGACTATACCTGTCTCTCCCCTCTCCATTCTCGCGAGAACCTCCGGAAGCTCCGCGATCGACCTGCAGGAGATGACGGCGGTTGGGCCGCCCGTCCTCTGGACCGCCCTCGGATCTATCAGGGGCAGGCAGCCGGCGACGATGAGCTTCCTCCCGTTCCGGCCGAGCTGCTCCATCCTGTGGAGCATGCGGCGGTAGGTCGTCCCCTTCACCGCGCACGTGTTCAGGATGATGACGTCGGCGGACTCAGGAGCGTTCACTATCTCGTGACCCGCGGCCTCGGCCAGCCCCATCATTATCTCCGCGTCCACCCTGTTGGCCGTGCACCCGTAGGTTTCCACGTAGACCCGCATCTTTCCCTGAGACAACTCTGCCTGCGCGGGCTAAAACTTTAGGAGGACCGCCTCAGCCGGAAACTCTGACGTAGAATGCGTTGGAGTACGTTCCCGGAACGGTCTCGAGCGGAATGTCCAGTCTCCACTGGATACTCTTCTGAACACTCTCGCCGTACGAAACGTTGGTCCAGACGTTCTGGTAGCTCGTGCTCAGGGAGACCCAGTC
>CAZZKZ010000057.1:0-2781 GCA_964654915.1 Hadarchaeota archaeon (SeqCode) | reverse complement strand
TATCGCAACCCTGCGCGCGGCCCTCGCGAGGATCTTCTCACGGGTGAGGGCCCCTCCCCTTCCCTTTATCATGTTGAAGGATGAATCGACCTCGTCCGCCCCGTCTATCGCGAGGTCAGGTTCGGCGGAGAACTCCGCGATTTCCAGACCGAGGCTCCGGGCAAGGCCCTCGATCCGCACGGAGGATGGGATGAACCTTGCTTCGACCTTCCGCGCAGCCAGAAGCCTCACGACCTCCTCCATCGTCGTTCCTGAGCCGAGCGCAACCGTCATCCCCGGTCTGACGAGCTCCGCGGCTTTTTCGGCCGCCGCCCTCTTCCATTCCTCCTGCATTCAAATCAGATTGACGGTCGGCGATATTAAATAGCAGGTCGGTTGCACACGTGTGAAACACGGAGCGCGAGTCGCTGGCGGACCGGACATCAGCAAAACCGATTTATAACTCGAGCTGGATAGAAAACAATTGAGAGCGATGAGGAACAGACCCACAGTCGGAGAAATAATGACGAAGGATGTGCTGACCATCGGGCCAGAGAGTTCCGTGATGAAGGCGGCCAAGCTAATGGCCAGCAGGAGCGTCGGCAGCATCGTGGTCGTTCAGAGGGGAAAGCCGGTCGGGATACTGACCGAGAGGGACCTTCTGATGAAGATCATCAGCGCGGACATGAAGCCGAGCAAGGTTCCGATCAGAAAGGTGATGTCATCGCCGGTGATCACGACGACCCCGGAGACTGATCTCGTTGAGGCAGTCAGAATCATGGCGAGACACCACATAAGGAGGCTTCCGGTGGTTGACGGGGGAAAGCTTGTGGGGATAATAACGACCAGGGATGTGATGAAGATATCGCCGGAGCTTCTCGAGGTCAACATGACTCAGCCGGCCGCCGGCGGTGAGAGGATCGAGGAGAGCGTGTGCGAGGTATGCGGGGAGCTGACCACTCACCTCTACGAGGTCAACGGAATGTGGGTCTGCGAGAGCTGCAGGGACGACATGGAAAGGTAGATAGCTTGACTGGCCGCGAGGTCTCTCTGGCCGGACTAACCGTTGGGGACGTGATGGTGAAATCCTTCCAGTTTGTCGGCTCGAGGGAACTCGTTACGAAGGCAAGGGCAGTTATGCGGGAGTCTGGCCGGCGTGTCCTTCCAGTCGTTGACGGTGGTGTGCTGGAGGGCATACTGACCCAGCGGGAGGTTCTGCGGGTGAGCTCGACCAGGTCTAACATCCCAGTCTCGGGCATCATGTCGCCAGTCCCGGTGATCATAACTCCCGCCAGCGATCTCGGGCGGGTGGTCAGGACAATGATAGAGTTCGGACTGGACGAGCTTCCGGTCGTGCAGGATCATGTAAACAGAACCTTCGTCGGGGTTGTGCGGGCAGATGACATCATCAGGAGAATGATCGATTCGCCCGGCTTCAGCAGGAAGGTTGCTGAGGTGATGACGAGGGATCCCGTGAGCTGCGAACCCGACGACGAGCTTGCTCGCGTTTGGGAGGTTATGGAAAAATCCCGCTTCTCGGGCATGCCGGTCGTTGAGGTGAGGGGAGGCAAACGCCGGGTTGTCGGGGTGATCACGAGAAGCGATATAATAAAAGAGGGAAGCGCGAGAATATCTGAAGAGTCCGGGAAGGGAAGGAGGACGAAGGTGAAGAGTGTCATGAAGTCACCGGCGATAACCGTGGACGAGGACGCGAGCCTTAGAGAGGCGGCGGAGATCATGCTCGAGAGGAAGATAAAGAGGCTGCCGGTCGTGAGGGATGGTGAGCTGACCGGAATAATAAGCCGTGAGGATGTCCTGAGGGCTATATGCAGGTGAGCGCTTGAGGAGGATCCCGCACTACGGGTTTGGAGACAGGGGACCACTCGAGTTCAGGTCCAGGCTTCACAGAGAGGAGGGAGATGTCATGAGGATAGCCAGCAGGGAGGTTGTGACCGCGCCGCCGACAACCCCTATCATCAAGATCGTCTCGCTAATGGTCAAAAACAGAATAAGAAGGGTGCCGATCGTTACGGCCGGAAGCAGGAGGCTGGAGGGGATAGTGAGGTCCCGGGATGTCATAAACTTCCTGGGCGGGGGGCAGAAGCACGACATCGTGAGCAAAAAGTTCGGCGGGAACTTTTTCGCGGCGATAAACGAGCCCGTGAAGGAGATAATGGAGAGGGATGTGCCGAAGGCCAGCGTCTATTCATCCATCCTCGATGCGGCCAAGCTCCTGCTGGCGAGCGGGCAGGGTGGCCTCATCCTGGTCAACGAGAACGGGGAGATAGCCGGGGTGGTGACGGACAGGGACTTCACGAGGTTCATCCCGGAGAGCACCGGGCATCACGTGGAGTACTACATGACGAGGAGGGTCCTTTCCGTGGCACCGTCGAGCCAGATTTCTGAGGTCATGAGGAAGATAGTGGAGTGGAACGTCAGGAGGCTGCCGGTCGTAGAGAACGGGAGGCTGGTCGGGATAGTCACGAGCATGGACGTGCTGAGGTACTTCGGGACCGGGAAGGTTTTCGAGCACCTCAGGAGCCAGAAGATAGATGACGTCATCTCGGTGCCGGTTGAGGAGATAATGACCAGGGATGTCGTGAAGATTTCGCCCGGAGCCGATATAGGGGAGGCCGCGGCCCTGATGAGGGAGAGGGGCTGCGGCGGGCTGCCGGTTGTCAGCGACGACAGGCTGGTGGGGATAATAACGGAGAGGGACCTGCTCCGGCTGATGGTGTGATGAGAAGAGGTTTCCGCTGGTCAGAACGGGGGATGGGAGAATCAGGGTAAGGGAGATAATGA
>CAZZKZ010000056.1:0-2512 GCA_964654915.1 Hadarchaeota archaeon (SeqCode) | reverse complement strand
AGAACCTCCGTTGGGATGCGGAAGAGGACCTTGCACGCCACCCTGACGTGCTTCTCCATCCACGGGATCCTCACCTCCGCCACCCTGGCCCTCCCTATCGGCGTGTTCTCCATCTCAACCAGCCTGAACTCCGGGATCGGGGCCCAGTCCGGCGGCCCGTCCACGCTCACGCGCTCCCTGTTCTCCAGTTTCATCTCCCACTTCCCCTCCCTCTCGATGTAGCCGACCACATCATAGATCACCAAGATCCCGTTCTCCCATCTCTCGTTCTCGAGGATGAAGTAGCGGATGTAGAGCGTGGCGTTCTCCGCCTCCTGCGGGAACCAGGCGTATATCGTCACGTTCTCTATCCGGACGTTGTCGGTTATCACCTCCGGATCCAGGAGCCAGATCTGGGTCGTCCATCCGGGCGGGTCGGTCTGCCGCCACCTCTGAACCGTGCTCAGCTCCACGGTTGTGTAAACCACCGTCTCCTCGAGGAAAAAGTTGATCGCGAGCGCGACCATGGCTACGAACGCCGCAACCGAAAGAACTATTACCGCTACTTCAACTGCCCCCATGCCGGTCACCTCCGGGTCCCGTGCGGAGGGTCAGAGGTCGCAGGCGCGGACCGTCTTCCTGCCGTTCGCCCTCGCCCTCTCCACGGCCTTCCTGCACGCCCTCTGGACCATCGCGTCGAGCTCTGAGGAGGTCCTCCCCCATCAAGTTCTTCATGGCGAATCTCACCACATGCACCATCGCTCACCTCCCTGAAATCTCCCGCCCACCGTAAAAAATTAATAGGCGGTCCTTCAAGTGAGCCTGATGACAATCCCGCCCGAAATCGCCTGGCTCATCCCGATCGTCATCCCCTTCATCATCGGCCTCCTGACCGGCGCCATCATAAAGCGGACGGTCGCCCTCATCGTCCTCGTCTTCGCCCTCGTCGCCGTCCTCGCCCTCGTCGGCTACCTCTCGCTGACCGTCGAGGACCTCTACGACAGGATATTCCACTACCTCCCGAGAGTGGCCAGCGAGGCCCAGACCCTCAAGAACATCCTCCCCTACACATCAATCTCCTTCATCGTCGGCCTCGCCATCGGCCTCTGGAAGGGCTGATCACAGGTAGTCCTTCAGGTCAAGCCTCATCGGCGGCCCCGGCTTCTTGAAGCTCTCCCTGTCCCTGTCCCACGGAATCGTGAGGTCAAACCCGACCTTGGTCGTCATGTAGGTGTGCGGGTCGGCCGACGGGTCGAGCGAGGATCCCTTCTCCTTCTTGATCACAATGCCGCGGTCGCCCTGGAAGCGGGTCGCCATGGCCCACTCAACCTCGTGCGGGTTATGGATGTCTATGTCGTCGTCCACGACCCAGACGTGCTTGAGCGACCTGTGGCCGCGGAAGGCCGCCTCTATCGCCCTCATCCCGTCGTCCGGCGACCTCTTCCTTATGCTCACCACAGCGTGCAGCCAGGAGCACCCTCCCGGCGTTATCAGCACATCCTTACATTCGCAGACCCTGCTCACCTCCCTGAAGATCGTCGGCTCCCTCGGCATCCCCATCAGCGTCTTGTGCTCGAGCCCCCCGGGCAGGAGGGCGTGGTAGACCGCCCCCTCCCTCACGAAGATCCTCTCTATGCGGGCCACCCTCTGCCTCCTCACTATGTCCGGCGTCTCCGTCAGGTCGAGGAAGGGCCCCTCGTCGTGCTCCTCGTCCGTCATCTCCGCCAGCATGACTATCTCGGCCTCCGGGACGATCTGGCCGTCCAGCTCGAAGGCCCTGACGGGCGAGAGGGCGTTCGCTATGTCGAGCTCGCTCCTCCCCAGCTCAACCGAGATCGCGGCGGCCAGCGCGACCGCCGGCTGATTCCCTATGCATATCGCAAACTTCCTCACGCCCCTGCTTATGAACTCGTGGAAGTCCCTCGGCAGTATCCTCATGACGACCCTGTCCCTCCCGATGACCATCATCCTGTGGTACGACATGTTCACGCCGAGCTCCGGATGCCTGGCGACGACGACCCCGGAGCTTATGTACGGCCCGCCGTCGAACGCGTAGTGGAGGAGGATCGGGAGCCTCGACAGGTCCGCCGGAACCTCGACGTATCCGTCGAACCCCTCCGGCTCGACCGGTTTGGGGTTCTCTATCGCCCTCGTGATCAGCCCTATCATCTCCTCCCGCCTCACCCCGAGCCCGAGGGCAACGAGATCCCTCGTCGAGAAGACGTTCGCGGCGACCCTCATCTCGTGATCCTTAACGTTCTCGAACAGAACCGGCCTCCCGTCCAGCATCCTCATCAGCGTCGAAATCTCCAGCCTCGTGTCCACCGGTTTCCTTATCCTCACGAGGAGCCCGCGCTCATCCAAGAGCGAAATGAACTCGCGGAAGTTCATCCTCTCACCATATCCTCGTCCTCAGGACCCTATAGCCCTCCCTCTCGATCGCCGCCGCCACCCTCTCCTGCAGCTCCTCCCCCGGGACCAGTGCAACTATGTTTCCACCCCAGCCTCCGCCCGTCATCTTCGCACCGACGGC
>CAZZKZ010000055.1:0-17526 GCA_964654915.1 Hadarchaeota archaeon (SeqCode) | reverse complement strand
CCGGCGGGTCTCCCGTGCCCGGCGGAGCGCCCCGGCCGGGCGGGAACGCCGGAGGCCGGGGGGGAGGCTGCCCTCCCGCCGCCATCCTGCCGATCCCGGGCAGGTGGCCGGGGTACCGCCTGACCGTGCCCCTCATGAGATCCGAGACCGTCTCCGCCAGCTTATGCTCGGCCACGAACCCCTTCATGAGCTTGGCGACCGCGGCGTTCATCTCCTCGAGCATCATCAAAGATTCCCGTGTGTCTGCGGGGCTACCGAGGGGAACCAGCCTTCGGTCATCGAAACCCCACTCTGACTCCTTGCCCCACCTCCTGATGATGTCCTGCAGAACGCTCTCAACGGTGGTCCAGCCGGCGAGCTTTCCAGCCTCGGCCGCCAGCGCGTTCGTGAAGAACAGATTGGCTCCCATCTCTCCCTCAAACTCCACCGGGGGCCGGGACTCCTTCCCCAGCAGACTCCGGTGGTACTCCCTCATCGACATGTAATAGAAGATGGAGACAAGAGACCCCCCGCCACAGATCAGGTAGCCGGACCATGCGGGACTGTCGAGATAGATCCAGCTCCCCAGACCGAACATCACGGGCAAAAAAGCCAGCTCCAGCATTATCGACCAGAAGTGGAAGGGATGGCGGAGCATCCGGTAAATCAGAAAGTCGACCGCTATTATCGTGCAGGTCAGGGCGAGCGGGAGGTAGGCGAACAGCCACATCACTTTCCCAGCTCCCTCCTCAGGAAAGTGTATATGTCCAGGCTTGACTTCAGGTCTGCCAGAGCAGACGGAATAGTGAGGATCAGAGAGACCAGTCCCAGAAGGCGGTTCTCCAGCAGCCAGCTGAGGCTGAAGATGAAGAAGCACAGAATGTAGCCGAAGGAACCGGCCTCCGTATAGCCCGAGACCCAGCTCCTGCGAGATATCTTCGTTATCTCAACTGCGTGCCTTGTGGCTAGGATACTGAAGGTGAGGATAAGGGCCGAGGCCGAGAACACGCATATCGCTCGCACCGGGTCGAGGATCATCCTTGATGGCACCCTGAACAAAATCTTGATGTCCTTTTATTAGGCCTGCCTGACTGTGATGACCAGCCTAGGCCGGTAGGCCGCGTCGGAATACTCGCGGTCCCTCCAGTATGGCTCGGCGCTGTCCCAGTCGGTCCTCTCATCGACCATCCTGATGGCGATCGTGAGAATGCGGTCGCCCTTGTATTGGTTGTCGGCCCAGCTCGCCACGTTCCAGTTCTCCCAGAACCCTGTGGTGCCCGGGGTCAAGATGTAGTTTTCGAGCGAGCCTATCGACGGCTGGTTGTTCCACGTTATCGTTGTCTCGGACCACGAATCGTCGGAAACCCTGTAGGCGCCGACGCTGCGGTTCGTGTCTCCCCCTCCTCCCTCCCCGTCCTTGTACAGGAGGAGATAGGCGGAGGCCACCGAACCGTCCGGCGGTATTCCTGAAAGGTCAAACTTGAGGAATGACCGTCTGTAGTAGGCCGGGTTTGGTCCGGCGGCGGCCAGACCCTGCGCGTTGTAGTTCGTGTCCGGACCAGCACTCTCAACCTTTGCGTCGTGGGTCGGATACAGGATCAGGGAGAGGGACTCTATTATCTCGAGCCTCATCGCGCCGGACCAGAGCCACTCTCCGCCCACCAGAGCGCCGACCCTCCAGTAATAGTTGTCGGCTGGCAGCTGGTTCTCGATCGTGCATTGGTTGGCAGAACCGGACAGGTTGGAGTTGTCGTAGATGGGGGAGGTAAAGGTTGGGTCATTGTCTATCTGAAGCCTGTGCCGCTCGGCCAGCGGAGCCGGCAGCCATGTGAAGGTCGGTGTGTTGTCAAATGTCTTGGAATTGTTCTCGGGGGACTGCGGGACCGGCGCGACGTGCTCCTCCACGTAAACCACCTCCAGATAGGGGATGTGGCCGAAGAGCTCCTCTTTCGACTCAAACCAAGGTTCTATCGTGCTAGCCGGCTCGTAGGTCCTGAGAACTATAGATACCACGTTATCGACGGATATCTGATCGAGAACCCACGAGGTCACGTCCCAGGAAACCCAGCCGCTCGACGGTATGCTGGAGTTCTCGGAGATCGCCGGGCCATTCTCCGGCTGGTTGTTCCAGGTTATCGTGTTCTCCTGCCATGCGTCGTTGCTCAGCTGGCAGGCAAAGATTGTCTTCACGGGGTTGCCGGGATTCACGACGCTGTTGACGTAAACCCACAGCCTGGCCTTCAATATCTGCGCACCTGACGGCAGGGAGGACGTGTCAAACTTGAGGTACGAGCGGCGGTAGTAGTTGCTCACCCCGCTGACCGCCAGCCTCTTGGGATTCTGCACGCCTTTTGCGGTGTTCGGGTCGTTGAAGTCCGTGTATGCATCCGCTACCGGGATCAGCCTTTCAACGACCGGCCTCACGGTCGAAAATCTCACGGACAGGAAGGGCCTCTGCTTTCTGTTGTCGGTGTATTCGTCAGATCTCAGCGAGGCGGAGTTCTGGGTTATCCAGACCGCAACGGATGCCTTTCTGTCCGACCCGTACTGGGATTTGACCCATCTCGTGATGTCAATCGAAACCCATCCGGCGCTGCACGTGGCATTTCCGATATTCTCTTGGAAAGCGGGGCGGCTGTTCCATGTTATCGTGTTCTCCGACCACGCATCGTTTTCAACGCTGAAGACAACCATCAGCCCAGGATTGTTCTCGTAAACGAAGACGTTCAGCCTGGCCTCGGCTATTCCAAAGTCCTGGCTGAAAACGTCGGAGAGGTCAAACTTGAGATAAGCAAGCCTGCTCCTGGAGGCTGTGTTTTCGACCAGCAGGGCCGGGCTGGTCCCGAAGTTCGTGTTGGGCTGGGTGTTGTCCACGTACGAGTCATCCGACGGGTAGATCCTCCACGTGAAGCCGGCCTTCCTCAGACCCTCCAGCGCGTTGAAGTTCTTCATGAACTCCCTCCAGACCATTCCGCTCCAGTAGGCCTCGACGAGCAGAACCTCCGGCCCCTTGTTTATCCCAACTGAATTCTCCGCAAACCATCCGGCTCCGGAGTTGTAGCCGGAGTCCATCGAATCCTTGAACCCGTACCTGCTCCAGATGTTGTCCCCGTAGTGCTCGTAGATGTACCAGAGGTCGGGGATGACGTTGTCCGGCATGAACGGAAGGGATCCGGCCACGGCCGAGGGGGCTATCGTTCCCCTGAACGGATCCCATCCGAGGTATCCGGTCGGACCCTCGCATGCCGTCCACCCCCAGAGGTTGTCGTCATACTCGGGATAGTTCTCCGCCCAGTCGCGGCAGTACTCCCTGTTTGCAGCTAGGGCGTTCCACATCATCTCCCAGTAGTCCACGTAGTTGTCATGCTTGTCCCTGAAGTCTATCCAGGCGGCGGGGAAGTGGTAAAGATAGGCGCAGGGTCTCATGTAGCCTGCCGGACAGAGGAACCAGTAGTTCTCGTACTCCGCCCACTGATAGGCGCTCCTCCATGCGTCCCAGCTGCTCCTCGGGAGCGGGTATGTCAGGGATCCCAGTCCGAGTATCCCCGCAATCATGTACTCATCGTAGCCGAACCTCTCCCCGAAGAAGCCCTGCTCGGGAGTCCACATCGCTGCAAAGGTCCCGCTGGGCCGCACGAACCAGTACCAGTCGACGGCGTCGAACAGCTCCTTGGCGAGGGAGACTATCTGGGAGTTGTCGCTGAAGTGGTTGGCGGCGTGCAGAACTCCCGCCATCAGGATGGCCGTGTCGACTATCGAGATTTCCGAATATCCGTAGCGCTGACCGTTGTGGACCCACACGAAGTGGTAGGGCATCCCGTTGACCTTCTGGACGTTGTCCCGGAGGAACTGGAGGGTCGTGAGAACCCTCTGCTTAGCCTCCTGAGCCGAGATCCAGCCCTTGTTCTCGCCCACGCATATCGCGGATAGGCCGAAGCCCGTCGCGGCTATGCTGGCCATGCTGTCGCTGTTCTTGTCGGGAACGAGCCCCGTCTCCGGGTTCGCCTCAAACCAGAAATAGAGGAAAGCGCGCTTCGCGACCTCCTTGTAGAAGACCCACTCGAACCTGATGAGGTCTATGTAGACCGTGCCGGTGTTCGGGGAGGTGTCGAAAACTATGTTCACCTGCTTGAGGCTCCTCAGATTGACGTTCTGAATGTTGCTGAACTGGGAGAACGGCAGGGAAACCTTCTGGTAGGATGTGCCGGGAACCGTCACGTACTTGGTTGCAACGTTGTTTGACGTGTCAACCAGCTCTATTTTGAAGTTCTCTCCTCCTGCGGCTCCCTTCACGTAGAACGAGATGTTCTCGTAGTCGCTGACGTCGTAGCCGCTCCCATCCGGCCTCATGTACGTCCAGTAGCCGACCCAGCTAGCGGTCCCGCGGTTGTACGCGAGCTTCAGGGCCCCGAGGCCCTCGTAAGAGTCCGTCACGTAGGATGCCGTTATCCACTCGGCAGGGTCGTCCGGGTTTGGATCAATCGTCCCGCTGCTCCCGCCGAGCCTGTTCGGCACCGAGCCGGAGTTGAAATCATCAAGAACCAGACCGAGCGGTGCGAAGGTCCGCGGTGAAAGTTCTGTGAAGGCGATTCTGTCTATGTAGACCGTTCCGGAGTAGGGATACGTGTCGAAGACAATGTTCACCTGCCTCAGCCAGCGGAGGTTCACACCCTCAAAGTTGTAGAGAGGAATGACCAGCTCCTGCCAGGAGGTGCTCAGCCCGCTCTCAAATCCGGGGACTATCGAGACGTAAACGTGCCTCGATCTTCCCTCAAAGTCTTTTAACTCGATTTTGAAGTTCTCACCGCCTGCCCCTCCCTTCACCCACATCCTTATGTCCGTAAAGCCCGAAACGTCGTATCCCTTCTGGCTGGCCAGGAAGAAGCTCCAGTAGCCGCACCACTGGCCGGCCGGGACGCTGTAGGAGATGCGGAGGGCGGATCCCTCATAGCCCGGGACGAAGCTGAGGGTCGGATCGTGAGCACCATCGTACGACATGGCACCGGCGGCTCCACCCAGGTTCGTGCCGAGGGTGTTGTCGTTGAAATCATCGTATACAAGCACCCCGGCTTTGGCTCCAACCACCGTCGCGCCAAATTTTACCGTCAGCCTGACCAAGGCCGCTGTCAGCGAGATGCAAAGCAACACGGTTAGGACGAGAGCCGGAATCCCTCCAGCGCTCTTGGACTTTATGGTTTCACCTCCCCTCCCATCTGCTTGTTCGCAAAAAAAATAAAAGGGGGGGCGTCATTAACCCCCGCTCTCCTCACAGAACCACGTTGTCGATGAATATGGAGAAGCCGGTGTTGAGTCCCCAGATCCAGTAGTCGCCGGCCTGTGCGCTGGGCTGAGCTGCCAGAACCACTTTCACGACGTTGTCCGAGTTCGGAAGCATTATCAGGCTCTTGTAGCCAGAACCGTAGTCGGAGTCTGGAAGCTCATTGCCGGTGGCGTTGTCGTACAGTCCTGCCCAGACCTTGCCCGTGGAAACGTCCCAGACCGTCGAGTACAGCGCAAGGTTCTCCTGCTTGTTCGTGTTGTTGGTGAATTTTATCCAGAACGTCGTCTCTCCGCCCTCCGGAATCGGGATGTTGTCAGAGTTGTCCACGCCGATGAACTGCCATGTTATCGGGGCAGAGACTATCGTGGCACCGAATTTGGCCGTCAGCCTGATTGCTGCGACTGCGACTCCGATGCTTGCGATCAGTGCAATCACTAGAATCCATCCGGTTCTCGTAAGTTTTCCATTCCTAATCTGCATATTTTTTCCCTCCGGTTTCAACTCGAGCGGGACGTAATTTAAAACCAGCATAATCAGGTTGCTTTTTCTGGTTTTGTCGAAAGTTTAATAAGCTAAGGTTGAATCGGCCGGTTAATATTAAAATCTAGGAACTACAAACAGCGGACAGGCTTTTATTTGCAGCGAAAGCATAGTATGGGTGGGCTTGTGGGCGAGACCTTCGTGAAAAGGGTCAAGGAAATGGGGGAGGATAAAGGTTCACCGATCGTGGTCGCCCTCGACCCCGCTTTTAGCCCGCTCAGGCTGCGCCAGGGCGAAAGAGAGGCAAAGAGAAGGGAGATCCTCGGGTGGATGGAGAACCTGCTCTCGGAGGTTGACAGATATGTGGCCGGGATAAAGATAGGGGTTCCGGCCCTGCTCTCTCTGGGTCTGGATGCAGTAGCGGAGCTGATAGAAAGATGGAGTGAGAAGTTCTTCTTCATCTGTGACCCGAAGATGGCGGACATAGGGTACATAAACAGAGTTGTTGGTGAAATCCTCTACGATGCGGGCTTTGACGGCATAATCGCCCACGCGGCGGTCGGGGCCGAAGACGGTCTTCTCCCCGTGGTCAAACTGGCCGAGGAGAGGGGGAGGGGAGTTCTCGGCCTCTGCGCGATGAGCCACGGCGGGGCCAGCGAGCACCTAAACCGGCACACCGACGAGCTGCTCCAGATTGCTACCAGGGCAGGGGTGGATGGCTTCGTCCTGCCGGCGAACAGGCCGGACCTGATCGGGATGGCAAGAAAGGGTTTCCCCGGCAAGCTCGTTTTCTCTCCCGGTGTCGGCGCACAGGGGGCGCCCTTTGGCTCGGCCGTGAGGGCCGGAGCCGACTTCGAGATAGTTGGAAGGTCCATAACAGGGGCAGGAAAACCGGGGGAGAAAGCGAAGGAGATCCTGGAGGCCTGCAGAAATGCTGCCGGAAAATCTGATAGCTGAGCTGTACAGGTTGGGGTGCATCCTTGTGGGAGAGTTCAGGCTATCGTCAGGGAAAACGAGTCCTTACTACATAGATCTCAGGAAAATTCCGTCAAACCCGAAGCTGTTTGACGACATCACAGACGTTTACATCCGAATCATCCGGGGCCTCGGGGAGGTGGACAGGATAGCCGGGATAGCCACGGCCGGCATCCCGATTGCTACGCTGGTTGCCTACAAGCTCGGGAAGCCCCTGATCTACGTGAGGCGAGAGAGGCGGGAGCACGGGACCGCAAGCGGGATTGAGGGTGAGCTGAACCCCGGGGACAGGGTCATAGTCGTGGACGATGTGGCAACGACCGGTGAAAGCATAAGGCAGGCCGTGCGGGCGATCAGGGAGAAAGGAGGGGTCGTCGGGCATTCGGTCGTGCTCATCGACAGGGAGCAGGGCGCCGGCAGACTTCTGGCGGAGGATGGTGTTGTACTGACTTCCGCCGCTACAGCAAGATCCCTGTTCGAACAGCTCCGCTTAAAGGGTCTTGTATCCGAGGAGGATTATGGGAGGATAATGAGATATCTGGAGGGTGGAGATGTTTAGAAACCGTGACGTTCTGTCAATTCTCGACTTCAGCCGGGGGGAACTCGAAAAAATCTTCAGGGTTGCCAGGAGAATGGAGAGGATCGAGAAGCGGGGGAGCGGGCTGCTCGATGGCAGAATCCTCGCCACGGCCTTCTTCGAGCCAAGCACCAGAACGAGGCTGAGCTTTGAAACGGCGATGCTGAGGCTCGGCGGTTCCGTGATCGGGTTCTCGGAGAGCGAAGGGACCTCGATCGCGAAGGGGGAAAATCTTGCCGACACCGTGAGGATGCTGGATGCCTATGCGGACGTCATAGTGGTAAGGCACAGGCTGGAGGGGGCCGCAAAGCTTGCCGCCGAGATCGCGGAGGCTCCGGTCATAAACGGGGGGGACGGGACGAGACATCACCCGACCCAGGCGATGGTGGATCTCTACACCGTCTGGAAGGAGTTCGGGAAGATAGGCGGGCTCAACTTCGTGCTGATGGGGGACCTGAGGTACGGGAGGGCGGTTGCCTCCTTTATCTACGGTCTGTCCCTCTTCAGACCGGAAAAAATCTACCTGGTTTCCCACCCGTTACTGAGGCCGAGAAGGGAACTCGAAGAACACCTGAAAAACTCCGGAATAAGCTTCGAGATTCGGGAGAATCTGGACGGGCTACTCCAGAAGGCGGATGTCCTCTACGTGACGAGAATCCAGAGGGAGAGATTCCCCGATCCCGCCGAGTACGAGAAGGTGAGGGGCTCGTACAGAATAGATCTGAGGACCCTTGAAGGCGCAAAGGAAAGCATGATAATAATGCACCCGCTGCCGCGGGTCGACGAGATCTCCCTGGAGGTGGACGAGCACAGGGGGGCGAGGTACTTCCAGCAGGCGGCCAACGGAGTCCCCGTCAGGATGGCGCTGCTGTATCTGCTGCGCGGGGGGGGATCCCGGTGAAGGAGCAGGACACGCTGATCGTGAGGAGGATAAGGAACGGGACGGTCATAGACCACATACCGGGGGGTCTGGCGCTGAACGTCCTGAAGATCCTCGGCATAACCGGGGAGGAGGGGTACACCGTCGCCCTGCTGATGAACGTCAGCAGCAGGAAGATCGGCAGGAAGGATGTCGTGAAGATAGAGAACAGAGAGCTCGACCCGAAGGAGCTCGACATAATCGCGCTGATCGCGCCCGACGCCACCATCAACACGATAAGAAACTACGCGGTTGTGAAGAAAACCAGGGTGAAGCTCCCGCAGACGATAAGGGAAATCGTCAGATGCACGAATCCCAACTGCGTGACGAACAAGCCGGGGGAGCCGGTGAAGCCGATCTTTAAGGTGAAGTCCAGCGAACCCCTTATCCTCGTCTGCGATTACTGCGGAACATTCGTCACGAGGAATGACATCATCAGCCAGTACACGGAGTCCGCCGTAAAGCGGTGAGGATCTTGGGAGACTACCTCGATTTCGCGTTCAGAAAGGCCGAGGTAGTCAAAACCAAGCGGGAGAGCAGGAGGGTGAAGTCGTTTTATCTGGAGTTCCCGGTGAGGCCGGAACCGGGGCAGTTTTTCATGGTCTGGATCCCCGGAAGCGAGGAAATTCCGATAAGCGCGTCGGGGTTCGAGGACGGGATTCTCAGGCTTACCGTGGCATCGGTCGGCGGGACGACCGGGAGAATGATGAGGCTCAAGGTAGGGGATGCTCTATTTTTGCGAGGACCCTTCGGCCGAGGCTTCGATCTGGGCGGAGCTGGCAGGACCATGCTGGTGGGAGGAGGGTATGGGGTCGCTCCCCTGATCTACGCAGGCAGGGTGCTACGCGGGATGGGCAGGAAGGTTGTGTATGTTGTCGGGGCAAAAAGTGCGGAGGAGCTCCTGTTCTTGGAGGAGGCGAGGTCGGCCGGGATGCGCGTGGAGATTGCCACGGATGACGGCTCGGCCGGATGGAGGGGAACCGCTGCTGAGCTGGCCGAGAGGCTGGTAGATGAGATCGGTCCGGAATGCATACTCACGTGCGGGCCCGAGCCGATGATGAGGAAGGTGGCGGAGATGGCGGTCGGGAGGGGAATAAGAGTGCAGGCCTCGCTCGAGCGGTATATGAAGTGTGGGTTCGGAATCTGCGGTTCATGCGTGCTGGATCCGGTTGGTCTCAGGGTCTGCGTCGACGGACCGGTTTTCGACGGGAAGATCATCCTGCAGACCGACTTCGGAAAGTGGAGAAGGGATCCTGCCGGACGGAGGGTGCCAGTTTGAGCCTTGTCGTGAGGGGGAAGATTTTTCTGTCCGGCAGGCTGCTGGACGGCTGCATCCTGGTGGAAAACGGGAGAATTGCTAGAATCGCAAAGGAGCTGAAGGGAGAGGAGATCAAATTCGGGAGAGGCTGCGTTGTGCTTCCCGGGCTCTTGGACATGCACGTGCACCTCCGGGATTTTGAACTCAGCTACAAGGAGGATTTCGAGACGGGGACGATGGCGGCGGCCATGGGCGGCTTCACCGTCGTCGCCGACATGCCGAACACGAAGCCTCCCGTGAACAGACCCTCCGTGCTCAGGACTAGGGAGAAAGTTGCAGGGAGAAAGAGCTTTGTGGACTACGCCCTCTACTACGGAGTACCCGAGAGGGAGATGGATCTGAAGAGCGAAATCGAAAAGCTCGCCGTCGGGGTGAAGCTCTTCATGCACAGGGAGTTCTACGGCGAGAGGAAGGAAATGATCATTAAAACGCTGAGGTTTGCGGCGGAGGAGAACCTCCCCGTGGTCTGCCACGCGGAAAATCCCGGGTTCTTTGTCCGCACCGGGATGGGTGAGGTGGGGACGCCCGAGGCGGAGGCAGAGGCCATAAAGGATGCCGTCCGGATGGCAGGGAGACTTGGCTTCAGGCTCCACCTGACGCACCTCTCTTCGAGGGCTGGGGCGGAGGTCTTTGCGGGGCTCAAGGGCGAGGGGATCTCGGCGGACACCTGCCCGCACTACCTCCTCCTGACGAGAGAGAGTCTCAAAAGACTTGGCGGCCTGGCCTTCGTCCATCCGTCGATCAAGGGGAGGGAGGACCGGAGGACTCTCCTGGGAATGCTGAGAGAGGAAGTCATAGACGCGGTGACATCGGATCACGCGCCGCACACGCTGGATGAGAAGATGTCCGAGAGGCCGGCCCCGGGCTTTCCGGGCCTGGAGACAACCCTGCCGCTTCTTCTGACGATGGTCAACAGGGGGCTTCTCAGCCTGCAAGACATCGTCAGGGCCTGCGCGGAGAGACCCGCGGAGATTCTGGGTCTGAGAGACATCGGGAAAATAGAGGTGGGGGCGTGGGCGAACTTCACCGTCGTCGACCTCAGAAGGACGTGGAGGATCGATCCATCGGAGTTCAAAAGCAAAGCCAGGTTCAGCCCGTTCGCGGGCAGGATGGTGAAGGGCATGCCCGTGGCGACGATAGTCAGGGGGGAACCTGTGATGCTTGAAAGGGAGATAGTGGGAAAGAAAGGATGGGGGAAGAATGTCAAAACTCTCCGTTGAGGTCGGCGGGCTCAGGCTTTCGAACCCGACCATCCTCGCTTCCGGCGTTCTCTCCAACGGGCCGCTCCTGAAGCAGGCGGCGCTCGCCGGGGCCGGGGCGGTTGTCACGAAGAGTCTTACTGTGAAAAGGAGGGAGGGAAACGCGACGCCGGTGGTGGTTGGGACCCGGGCGGGATTCCTGAACAACGTCGGCCTGGCCAACCCGGGCTACATGGAATTCCTCGAGCATGATCTGCCAATCGCCAAGGAGGGAGGAGTTCCCGTGATAGTCAGCGCGGCCGGATTCAGCTGGCGGGAGTTCGTGGAGATATGCGTGCGGGCCGAGGAGGCCGGGGCGGATGCCGTGGAGCTCAATCTTTCATGCCCGAATGTGGAGGGGGGCGGAATAGAGTTCGGGCGGGACCCTGAAACCTCCGCCAAGATCGTGAGGGAGGTGAGAAAAAAGGTTGACATACCCCTGTTCGCGAAGCTCGGACTGGCTGACCGAATTGTCGAGATCGGGAGGGCCGTCCAGAAGGCCGGAGCTGACGGTGTGGTGGCGATCAACACGATTACCGGGATGGCCATCGACATTGAGGCGAGGAGACCGGTTCTGGCCGGAATTTACGGAGGACTGTCCGGGCCGGCCATCCACCCGGTCGCCGTGAGGTGCGTTCACCAGCTGCACGAGCAGCTCGAGATTCCCGTGATCGGTTGCGGAGGGGTGGAGAGCTGGCGGGACGCCGTTGAGTTCATTCTGGCCGGGGCCTCTGCCGTTCAGGTCGGATCGGCCGTGGCCGTCAGGGGGCTTTCCGTCTTCCGGGGTATCTGCGAGGGAATCGAGGACTACATGAAGAGGAAAGGATTCAAAAGTATAAGAGGGATGGTCGGGAAGCTGAGATTGTAGAGATGGGTATGAAGTACATAGTCGTAACGGGCGGGGTGATGAGCGGGCTTGGCAAGGGCATAACCACGGCCTCAATCGGAAAGCTCCTTCAGTCGCACGGTTTCTCCGTCACCGCCATCAAGATAGACCCCTACCTGAACGTCGACGCCGGAACGATGAACCCGTTCGAGCACGGCGAAATCTTTGTGACGGAGGACGGGGGCGAGATAGACCTCGACATGGGGCACTACGAGAGATTTCTGGACATAAACCTCACGAAGGATCACAACATAACAACCGGACAGATTTACGGGGATGTCATCAGGAGGGAGAGGAGGGGGGACTACCTCGGGAAAACCGTGCAGATAATCCCGCACGTCACGGACCTGATAAAGGAGAGGATAAGGAGGGTCGCGGAGAGCAGCGGGGCCGAGATCTGCCTGGTCGAGATCGGGGGAACCGTTGGAGACATAGAGAGCATGCCCTTCTTGGAGGCGGTCAGGCAGATGAGGCTGGAGGAGGGACCGAGCAACGTCATATTCGTCCACGTAACGCTCGTACCGGTTCTGGATGTCGTCGGAGAGCAGAAGACCAAACCGACGCAGCACAGCGTGAAGGAGCTCAGGGAGCTCGGGATAATGCCGGACATCGTCGTCTGCAGGAGCAAAAGCCCGCTGACGAAGGAGGCGAAGAGGAAGATCTCGCTGTTCTGCAACGTCCTGCCGGATGCCGTCGTGAGCGCGCCTGACGTGGAGAACATCTACTCTGTTCCGCTCATCCTGAAGGAGGAGGGGGTGGACACGCTGCTGCTGAGGCTCCTCTCGCTGAGGTCCAGATCCGAAGATCTGAGCGAGTGGAGAAGGATCGTCGAGCAGATGAGCAGGGCGGTGAAGACCGTGAAGGTCGCGATGGTCGGGAAGTACGTCAGGTTTGCCGACACCTACATGAGCATAAACGAGGCCCTGAAGCACGCGGGGGGCGCGAACGGCTGCAAGGTTCTGATAGAGTGGATAGACTCGGAGAGGCTGGAGGCCGGCGAAGACCCGGGCGTTCTAGGCGGGTTCGATGGGGTTCTTGTTCCGGGCGGTTTCGGGAAGAGAGGAAGTGAGGGGAAGATCTTGGCGATATCCTACGCGAGAAGGAACAACCTGCCTTTCCTCGGGCTTTGCTTCGGATTCCAGCTGGCCGTCGTCGAGTTCGCAAGGAGCCTCGGGATCGAGGGTGCGAACAGCACCGAGATAGACCCGGAAACTCCGCATCCGGTGGTGGATCTCCTCCCCGAGCAGAGGGGCGTTGAGAACATGGGAGGGACGATGAGGCTGGGGGCGCAGGAGGTAATAGTAAGGCCCGGAACCGTTGCCTTCAGGATATACGGGAAAGAGAGGGTTTACGAGCGGCACAGGCACAGGTATGAGGTAAACCCGAAATACATTGAGACGATCGAGGGTGGAGGAGGGGTTTTCTCGGGCGTGTCACCGGACGGGAGGATGGAGATCTTCGAGATACCTGACCACAGGTTTTTCATCGCCACGCAGTTCCACCCCGAGTTCAAGTCCAGGCCCGGGAGGCCGGCGCCCGTCTTCAACGCCTTCGTGAGGGCCATGGTGTCCGGGAAGCCCTGAGTGTCCTTTTAATTACCGCATGCGATTTCTAGGTGAATGAAGGTCAGGTGCGCTCTCGTCAGCGTTCACAACAAGAGGGGCATCGTCGAGTTCTGCCGCGGGCTGCAGGAGTTGGGAGTGAAGATCATCTCGACCGGGGGAACGGCAAAGCTTCTGAGGGAGAGCGGGATCGATGTGAGAGAGGTTTCCGAGGTGACGGGCTTTCCCGAGATGCTCGACGGAAGGGTGAAGACCCTCCACCCGAAGATTCACGGGGCAATTCTGGCCGTCAGGGATAATGAAAAACACATGAGGGAACTGAGCGAGCAGGGCATACCGCCCATCGACCTCGTCGTAGTGAACCTGTATCCGTTTGAGGAGGTGGTCAGGAGCGGCGCCGGGCTGATGGAGGCAATAGAGAACATAGACATAGGCGGGCCGACGGCGGTCCGCGCGGCCGCAAAGAACTACAGATACGTCGGAGTGGTTGTCGACCCGGAGGATTATTCGAAGGTGCTTGAGGAGCTGAGGGAAAGCGGGTGCTGCCTGAGCGAGAAAACCAGGGAAAAGCTGGCCGCGAAGGCGTTCATGCACACCGCCATGTACGACACCCTTATATCGAACTACCTCCGGGAGGTCTTCTCAACCGGGGATTTCCCCGAGGTTCTCAACCTGGCCTACAGGAAGGTGAAGCCGCTGAGATACGGGGAAAATCCGCACCAGCGGGCGGCCCTTTACACGGACGGGAGCGGGAGAGGGGTGGCGAACGCCGAGATCCTGCAGGGGAAGGAGCTGTCTTATAACAACCTGCTCGACGCGGAGGCTGGCTGGGACCTGTGCAGCGAGTTTGATGAGCCAGCCGCCGTGATAATCAAGCACGGAAACCCGTGCGGCGTGGCATGCGCCTCCGATGTTGTAGGGGCGTACTCGAGGGCATACGAGTGCGATCCGGTCTCGGCCTACGGCGGAATCGTTGCGGTCAACAGACCCGTGACGGTCGAGCTGGCCGAGCGCGTGACGTCTACATTCATCGAAGTCCTGTGCGCGCCGGCTTACGGGGAGGAGGCGCTGGAAATTCTGAGAAGGAAGCAGAACATGAGAGTTCTGAGGGTCGAGAGCGGCTGGGGGAAGACCCAGATAAGACAGATTTCGGGCGGGATTCTTGTTCAGGACCGGGACACCCACGATCCGAGACCGGAGGAGATGAGGGTGGTCACGGGGAAGAGGCCGACGGAGAGGGAGATGAGGGATCTGCTTTTCGCCTGGAAGGTTGCCAAGCACGTGAGATCAAATGCCATCGTGCTGGCCAAGGAGGGCATGACGGTCGGAATCGGGGCCGGGCAGATGAGCAGGGTGGACTCTGCCGAGCTGGCGGTGAGGAAGGCGGGAGGGAGGGCCAGGGGTAGCGTTATGGCGTCGGATGGTTTCATCCCCTTCCCCGACACGGTGGAGAGGGCGGCGGAGGCCGGCGTGACCGCGATCATTCAGCCGGGCGGCTCGATCAGGGACCAGCAGGTCATCGAGGCCGCGGACAGGCTGGGTCTTTCAATGGTCTTCACGGGGGTTCGCCACTTCAGGCACTAGAACCTCTCAACGGTCTCGCTCGGAAGCAGTATGTCGTGGGGCTTTGTCTCCTCAACGCCGGCGGAGGTGAGAAGGCCGAACCTTCCCTTCTCCCACAGATCCCTTATGTTCCTCGCCCCGGCGTATCCCATCGCCGCGCGCAGGCCGTAGCACAGCTCCCTGAGGACCGTGCTGACCTCCCCCCTGTATGGAACCCATCCCTCCACACCCTCCGCGATTCCCTTCGCCGGAATGCTGTAGCGGTCCAACGAGTACCTCTTGGCCATGGCGGATGGGCTTCCCATCCCCCTGTACTGCTTGTAGTATCTCCCGCCTATCGCCATCAGGGTTCCCGGGGCCTCCTTGCATCTCGCGAACAGGTTGCCGGCCATGACGGCGGATGCACCGGCGGCTAGGGCCAGGGCGGCATCCCCGGGGCCGCGCACACCCCCGTCCGCGATTATCGGTATGTCGCATCCGTGGTCGGCCAGGGCGTCGGCGACCTGGGAAACCGCGAAGAGTGTCGGGGCTCCGGCCTTCGTCACCTCGGAGGTCACGCATATCGAGCCCGACCCCACGCCTACGCGGAGCCCGGCCACACCCTCGATGGATGTTATGACATCAACCGTGGCCTCGTACGTGCCTATGTTCCCGACGATCAGGTCCGCGCTGATCTCTGAAATCAGCCTCTTGGTCGCCTGAATGACTCGAACGTTGTGGAAGTGGGCAACGTCCGTGACGAGGATGTCCACGTACTTGTCAAGCTTTTTGGCCCTCTCTACGTCGAATGGGGATATGGCGGCGGCGCAGAGGAGCTGACCGTCCTTGTCGCGGACGGCATTCGGATACTTGCCCCGCAGTGAGATGTCCTTGAAGGTTATCAACCCCCTGAGTTCCCCCGACTCGCTCACTATGGGAAGCTTCTCTATCCTGTGCCTGTGGAGGATCTCCTTCGCCTTCTCTATGTCGATGTCCTCGCCGGCGGTTATCACGTCCTTCGTCATCACCTCGCGCACCCTGAGGCCACCCTCCGCGAACCTCACGTCTCTTCCGGTGATTATCCCGACGAGCTTCTTCCCCTCAACGACTGGAAGACCGGAGATCTGGTGGGATCTCATTATCTCCACGGCCTCGGCCACGGTCTGGTCTGGCGAGACGGTGACGACATCCCTTATTATCAGGGCCTCCGCCCGCTTCACCCTCTTGGCCATCTCGACCTGCTCCTCCACCGAGCAGTTTCTGTGAAGGACACCGAGCCCGCCCTCCCTGGCCATCGCGATCGCCATCTCGCTCTCCGTCACCGTGTCCATCGGTGAGGAGACAAAGGGAATGTTCAGGCGGTGGTTCTTCGAGACCCTTGTGCTTATGTCGACCTCGGCCGGTTCGACCTCGGCCAGACCGGGCAGAAGAATGACATCGCGGAAGGTTATGGCGACACCTGCCCTGCCCAGCTTTTCGGAGAACCTTCCCACCGTCAGACACCCCTTTTTATGAAAACTTACTAACAAAGGTTAAAAAGGCTGACCTCAGAGAAGTAAAGAATCAGATGGACGCCAAAAAATTCATCGATGAGAAGGTCGCGTGGATAAAGGGTAAGGTCGGGGAGGAGAAGGCGGTCGTTGCCACCTCGGGCGGTGTTGACAGCATGGTAACGGCCGTCCTTGGACACAGGGCGCTCGGGGAGAGGCTGTCCGTTGTTTTTCTCGACGACGGGCTAATGCGGAAGAATGAGCCGGAGCAGGTAAAGAAAGTTCTGGCGGGTCTGGGGATAAAGCTAAGGATTTACGACGTCAAAGACAGGTTCTTCGCCGCCCTGAAAGGAAAAACCGACCCGGAGGAAAAGAGGAAGGCATTCCGGGAAACCTTCTACAGCACCTTTGCCGACATAGCCAGGGAGACTGGGGCGAAGTATCTGCTCCAGGGAACGATTGCGGCGGACATCGTGGAGACAAAGAAAGGCGTGAAGACGCAGCACAACGTGCTCGAGCAGATAGGAATTCCTGTCATGGAGAGGTACGGCTTCATCGTGCTGGAGCCGCTGAAGGAGCTCTTCAAGCCGCAGGTCAGGGAGGTTGCTAAGGCCCTCGGTCTGCCGCAGGAGGTTGTCAACAGACGGCCGTTTCCCGGGCCAGGTCTGGCGATCAGGGTGATCGGGGAGGTCACGCCGGATAGGGTCGCGATCGTTAGGGAGGCCACGGCCGTCGTGGAGGAGGAGACGAAGGACTTCCAGTGCTTCCAGGCCTTCGCCGTCCTGCTGAGCGACAGGGCAACCGGTGTGACGAACAAGGGTGAGAGGAAGTACGGGGATATCATTGTTGTCAGGGTTGTCCAGTCGGAGGATGCTATGAAGGCGCAGGCCGCCGAGCTTCCGTGGAAGACCCTCCAGAGGATAGAGAAGAAGATAAGGGAGAGGGTGCCATCCGTCACGCACGTGCTCTACGATCTTACGGGGAAGCCGCCCGCAACGATAGAGTACGAGTGATCACCGGAATTGTTTGACTAGCAGGATGCAGAGGATGATCACTATTGTGACCACTGCGTAGAGGAGATAGAGGTATGGTCGTCCTTCAGGCCGGCTGACATTCATCACCACGCTCAGACCGTCGACCGAGACCGTGTGAGTCCCGACCTCCTGGACGGATATCTGGAAGCTGACAGTCACCCTCTGCCCGGCCGCCAGCTCGACCATCCTGTTCTCGACCTCGACCCCATCGAGCCTGAGGACGACCGCCCGGCTTCCGGCCGCCG
>CAZZKZ010000054.1:0-5049 GCA_964654915.1 Hadarchaeota archaeon (SeqCode) | reverse complement strand
CTTCGGATCTGGGCCCGCGGGGCGGGCCCTCTCTTTTTTTCCCAGACGGGGGTTCTTTTATTAAGAGGAGTTCGAAAAGTTAGGAGGGCCGATGAAGTTCATAGTCATCGTTGGAGACGGGATGGCCGACTACCCCATCCTGAGGCACGGCGGGAAGACCCCCCTGGAACTGGCCAGCAAGCCGAACATGGATATGCTGGCCAGGCGAGGGAGGCTCGGGATAGTGAAGACGGTCCCGGACGGCATGCCCCCTGACTCCGGGGTCGCAAACCTCTGCATCCTCGGCTACGACCCGAGGAAGTACTTCACTGGGAGGGGACCGCTGGAGGCCGGCGCCTTCGACATACCGATTGGCCCAGACGACACGATCTTCCGCTGCAACCTCGTGACCGTCCGCAACGGCATCCTCGTCGACTACTCCGCCGGCCACATCACGAATGAGGAGGCGCAGAAGCTTCTGGACGAGATGGCCAAGCTGGATGTCGGCGAGTACTTCCTGGGCATCAGCTACAGGCACACGTTCATCCTCAGGAACGCGGAGATCTCGGCCGGCTGCACGCCCCCTCACAGCATAATAGGCCAGCCCATCCACCAGCACATGATAGGCCCGGACGGCGGGGAGCTGGGCAGGAGGCTGAACGAGCTCATGCTCAGGTCGCACGAGATTCTCTCCCGCCACCCGGTCAACCTCAGGAGGGAGAGGGAGGGAAAGAACCCGGCCAACATGATCTGGCTGTGGGGACCGGGGAAGAAGCCCAGCCTGGAGCCCTTTGAGAGGAAGTATGGCCTGAGGGGCGGGGTGATCGCGGGGATAATTCTCATAAAAGGCATAGGCAGGTACGCCGGGATGAGGGTGATAGAGGTCCCCGGGGCGACCGGCTACTACGACACGAACTACGAGGGGAAGGCCGACTACGCCGTCAGGGCCCTCGAGGATCTCGACTTCGTCTTCGTCCACGTCGAGGCCCCGGACGAGGCCGGGCACGCGGGCGACGCGGAGATGAAGGTGAAAACGATTGAGGATCTGGACAGGAGGCTGGTCGGCAGAATCCTGGACAGGGTCGACCTCGACGAGACGAAGATAGCCATCCTTCCCGACCACCCGACCCCCATCGAGCGCAGGATGCACATGCCCGACCCGGTCCCGGCCCTGGTGTACTCGCCAGGGAATCCCAGCGACCGCCTGAGGTTCTCGGAGGCGGAGGCCAGAAGGGGCTCGCTCGGCTTCATCGACGGTCCGCAGTTCATGCGGATGTTCATCTCCGAACTCTAGCCGACCAGATCAGTAGGGCGAGCCCGGTCAGATTAACGGCCACCGAGTAAGCGAGGACGGCCGGCCATCCGACCCCCTGCGTGAGCAGGAAACCGAAGAGAGCCCCTCCGGCCAGGGCCGCAACCCCCGTCGCCGAGTAGAATTCCCCGTAGGCCCTCCCCCTCCTCTCGACCGGCACGATGTCGGCAACGAAGGCCCTGTAGATGGACTCCTGCATTCCCAGGATGAAGCCGAAGACGACGGCCGCCAGCAGGAGGGGGATCATTCCGCCGGCGAAGGTGAGCGGCGCCGGGGCGACCGAGAGGACGAAGGCAACGGCGAGAACCTTCGGCCCCGCCCTGTCGTAAAGATGCCCCGCCGCGAGGGCCATCGGGGCGTCGATCAGCTGGATGAGGGCGTAGACGAGCGGGACAACCCAGGCCCCCACCTCCGCCGAGATCTGGTAGAGGATGAGGGCGGCGGGGATCAGACCAAGAGTGTTGAGGCAGACCGCGGCCACGTACGCCCTGAAGGGTGACGAGCTGAACTTCCCCTCTCTCCTCTCCCTCCTCGCCTTCACCTCCCCCAGCAGCCTCCTGGCTCTCAGGAGCATCGCAAGCATGGCGAAGTACGGGACGAGCATGAGGGCGAAGGCGGCCCTGTAGCTTCCCGAGACCAGGATGACCAGCGAGAGAATCACCGGTCCCGCCACCGCGCCTATCTGATCCAGAAACTCGTGTATGCCGAAGGCCTTCCCCCTGCCCACCTCCCTGCAGCACTCAGAGAGGATGACGTCCCTGGCCGGCGACCTGAGGGCCTTCCCCAGCCTCTCCGTCAGAATCAGGACGGCGGCGACCTCCCAGCCGGTCGCGAGGGCCAGGAGCGGAAGGGCCCCTATCATCGCGTAGCCGGCGATTGTCATCGGCCAGTAAGCCCCCGTCCTGTCGGCGAGCCCGCCGCTCAGGAGCCTGACGGTCAGGTTTATGGCCTCCCCGGCCCCAGATATCACTCCGACGGCCAGGGCTGAAGCCCCCAGCCCCTTGAGGAAGGCGGGTATCGCTCCCCTCGCTCCCTCGTAGATGACATCCCCTAGCAGGCTTACTATCCCCAGCGCAATCAGGGCCGTGTACGCCCTTCTCAGATCAACCACCCACGAATATGGGCCGCTGGGAGAGCCGGACGGGCATTGGCAGCGGTTCGAGCGGGAACCCCTCCATTCTTCTTCCTATCTCCTCGCAGAGCTGCCCGACGGTCGCCGTCTTCAGCTCCCCCTCTCCCCTGACCCTCACCCTCAGCTTCTCCGTCTTCACCTCCTCGTCCCCCACGACCAGAATGTAGGGGATCCACTCCCTCTCCGCATCCCTTATCTTCTTCGCCACGGTTTCGCCCCTGTCGTCCAGGTCGACCCTTATCCCCCTGTCCCCGATTTCTTTCACGATCCGCTCGCAGAACTCCAGGTGCCTCTCCGCGACCGGGATGACCCTGACTTGGGTCGGAGAAAGCCAGAGCGGGAGCGCGGGCGGCCTCCCCCTTTTCATATCCTTGTGTGCCTGCTCGAGCAGGGCGTAGATGACCCTCTCCAGGCTTCCGGAGGGCGAGCAGTGGAGGATGATCGGGTGCACCCTCTCGCCCCTCTCGTTCACGTAGGTTATCCCGTACCTCGCCGCGTTCTCGTGATCCATCTGGACGGTCGAGAGGGCCGAGGCCTTCCCGGTCGAATCGACGAAGTTGAACTCGAACTTCGGGTCGAAGTAAGCGTACCTCTGACCCCAGACCTCGATGAGGACGGGCTTCCCGACCAGCCTGACTAGCGAGGTTATGAAATCCCTGTTGTTCTTCAGGAAATCCTCGGTCATCCTTATCCCGGTCTCGTAGCTCTCTATCCCAAGCTCCCTCATGCACCTCATGCACAGCCTGAACTGCCTTGCGAACTCCTCCTTCGCCTGCTCGACGTCGGCGCATATCGTGTGCATGTCGGGCATTGTGAAGGTCCTGAGGCGGCGCAGGCCGGAGAGCTCCCCGCTCTTCTCGAGCCTGAACGAGTAGTGGGTTATCTCGTACAGCCTGAGGGGGAGGTTCCTGTAGGAGATGACGGCGTCCGATGCCAGGAGGAACTGCCCGAAGCAGGCGGAGAACCTGAGAAAGAGCCTCCTCTTTCCTGACTTGAGAGTGTACTGCCTGGCCGGGAACCTCTCCAGGTAGCTCTTCAGGGCCGGGTGGTCGTAGTCGTACATGACGGGCGTCTCTATCTCCATCGCCCCGTACTCCCTCACCCTCTGGCCGACCCACCTCTCCAGCAGTACCTTCATCAGCCTGCCCTTCGGGTAGAAGCGGAAGTTGCCCGGGTCGCTCCCCGGCTCGTAGTCGACCAGCTCGAGCCTCCTCATCAGCTGGATGTGGGGCGGCTCCTCCCTGGCCTCCCTGCTCCTGGCCATCTCGTGCAGGGCGAAGAGCCTGAGCTCCTCCCGGCCGGCGAAGTCGTAGCCGACCACCTCGCCCCCGGCCAGGCTTATCTCGTGCATTTTCCCGTCCGGCTCCATTATGAACCACCGCGACTTCACGGTCTCCTCCCTCACGATCGCGCCGGCCTCCGCGGCGGAAATCTGCCTGGAAAGCTCGCTGAGCGGGTGACCCTTGCAGCTCAGCCTGAAGCTCTTGTACCAGCCGAACGGGAGCCTCTCGACCGTCATTCCCCTCGACCTCACCTCGTCTGCGAGCATTCTGAGGGTCCTCACGGCGGCTTCGGGTGAGGCGAGAGACGGGCTCAGGTGCGCGTAGGGGTAGATCACGACCAGTCTGGCGCCGACCTTTCCCGCCACGTCCAAGATCTCGTCTGCTGCCCTCCTGACGATCTCCGCCTCCGAGCCCTCGTCCTCCTCCTCGACGGCTGTGAAGACGACCAACGGATCCTCGAACCTTCCGGATCTCGCCCCCTCCGGTAGGTCCTCCGCAGCCGGGGTCGGCTCCCTCGCCTCGAACTCCAGGTAGTCCGCGTGAATGAGGAGCAGCCTCATTTCATCACCCTCAGAACTCCGCGCGGGCTCCCTTTAACCTTACCACCGGGCCTGTCAGCTTTCAAGAGGTCGAAGAGATTGCGGGTTCTGGTGCATGGTGTCAGCTGGGAGGTTCAGTTTATGAAAGTGGTTAAGATCTTGTAATCTCTAGGTCGGGGAGATCCTCGCAAAGTGAGGTTTGAAAGATATCAAAATACCACTCTTTTATTTTAGTGCAGTCGACGCTTAAAAATCATATTACCTATATTTATAATCCCCCCTATGTTTATAATCCCCAAAATATACACTGGGAGCTAAATTATCTGGATCTGATATTTGGGGGTGGCGATCAGAAAGCATTTGACGTGCACGCTCAAAAGCTTGTGCTATAGAAGTGTAGCCTGGAAGAGGTGTGCGTACCCAATCACCAACAACCAAACCAATCATATTTATCGCTAGTGCGGGTCCGGCGCCGAGTTCATTTTCGCTTGTTTGGGTTAAAATAATTGTGTTATTATTTTTAAGATGTGGAATTGCACCTCCAGAATAACACGAATCTATTATTACTACTTTAATTCCTTTTATTTCTTTTAACTTTTCATTTATATCTCTATATGGAATATAATCTAGATAAGAACCACCTTTAAGAAAATTTTCACCTATTACTTGAATTCTATTGGTGTCTCCATGAGCGTGTATAAATATAAATGTAAAATCGTTTTCATTTGCCTGCATTTTAATTTGTTCGAGTGCATTAAAGAATTGCCGCCTAGTAAAATGATTTTCATACTTCCGATCTTGTGG
>CAZZKZ010000053.1:0-3475 GCA_964654915.1 Hadarchaeota archaeon (SeqCode) | reverse complement strand
CCCCCCCCCCCCCCCTAGCCGCGCCCCTCCCGCCCAGCCCCGCCCCCTCACACGCCCATGCACGCCCGAGGCCCCGGGCGCCGGCCCCCGTGAAGGGGTCGCAGATGCGCGGCCGGCCGAGCCTCCCGGCCGCGACCCTTGCGACGGCCACCGCAATGTCCCTGCAAATCTCAACGTGAGGGTTGTAGAAGACCTCGGCCCTAGACGGTACGTAGTCACCGGTCGGGGCCCGGAACCCCTCGAGGTCCGGGACCTCAAGCGTTACCCTGCCCTCCCTCACGAGCGGCAGGCTTATCTCCCCCCATGAAGCCCTTCCCGATTATGTAAACCTCGGAGCTCTGCTTCCTCGAGGCCATCGGCTTGGAGACCTTGACGAACTCGAAGACCTTCGCGAACTCCCCGAGCAGGTCCGTGAACTGCTCACCTTGGAAGACCTTGACGAGGGCCCTGCCGTTCACCGCCAGAGACCTCCGGCAGATCTCGAGGGCCGAAAGCGCAAGCTCGACAGATTTCGCATGGTCAATGCTCCACACCCCCGTTATCTTTGCCGAGGCGTCCGAAAGAACGACATCCGCCGGCCTCGGCAGGTTCCGCAGGATAAGCTCAGGGGTAGACGGGTCCAGAATGTCCGCCACGATGGTCCTCACGTTCGGGAGCCGGAGGGGCCTTATCGGCTGTATGTCCACCCCGAGGACGAATCCCCTCTCCCCGACCCTCTCCGCCGCCACCTGCAGCCATCCCCCGGGCGCCGCACCCAAGTCGACCACGACATCTCCCACCTTGAGAATCCCATAGCGCCTGTCCAGCTGAATGAGCTTGAAGGCGGCCCGCGACCTATAGCCCATCCTCTTTGCCATCCTGTAGTAGTGTTCCCTCCTTCTATCCCGGTTCGCCATGCGGTCTCACCCCGACAGGCTTCAGTCCGCTCTCCCTGAACGCCCCGGCCGTCGCTGAGATGACCTCTAGGAGATCCCTCCCGTAGAAAAGGTGACTCGTGCACCCGCAGTCGCTTGAGCCGAAGCCCTCAACAGGCCTCAGCCTCTCCGCCAGCCTCCCGGCTATCCTGCATTCACCCCTGCCCTCGGCCACAATCACGTCAATCACCCTCGCCCTCATCAGCAGGTAATCGATGTGCCACCGGATTCTCTTCTCCCTCCTGAGGTGCCTGCCAACCCTTTCCGCCAGACCGCCCATCGCCGAGCCGACGTAGACGTAGTAGCCCGCAGGAAAGCTTCTTCTTCCGAGCGCCCCAACGCTGATCTCCGCGTCGAATGGAACCTGAATTATCAGGGCGTAGGTTCCCCTCATCTTTCCGGCAGGCTTGTGCTCGCGATTGCCCTTTTTCCGGGGGACTCCTCCACCCAGACTTCCACCTCCGTGATGTTCGGGAGAGAGCGGAGTCTCTGCAGGACCTTCTCGAGCAGGAGCTTGGCAAGCTCCTCCGCCGTGACGTTCTCAACCGGGAGAACCACGACGTCCTGGGCCGGAAACGTGTAGATCCTCTCCCCAAATTTCAGGCTGCAGGATTTTTCCCGGATCTCCAGGAGGATTTCCCTGTTTTTTCCGGGAAGCAGGACCCTGTGATCAAGATCCTTGCACGCCTCCGAAAGGATGCTCTCGAGTTCCTCAAAATCCACGACCATGCCCCTCTCGTTTGGCCTGCCCTCCACGGCGGCACCCACCAGCCAGTTGTGCCCGTGCACGTGGTCGCACTTCTCGTGTCCGAGCAGGAAGTGGGCAGCCGAGAACCCCGGAAGGGAAACCTCCACCCTCATCAGAAAATCAATCCATCATCATCGGCTTAAAACAACCGGAAAACAGCCCAGACAAAACCTTTTTAAGCGGTGGCTGTTTGTAAAAAGGGAGGTAAAAGAATGAAGACGACAATTTCCGTCATAAAGTGCGACGTGGGTTCGTTGGCAGGGCACCACACCGTTCCAGAGCCGCTGATGAGGATCGCGGAGAGGAAGCTCAGGGAGGCCAAGGAAAGCGGTCTGATAAACAGCTACTACGTCTTTCACGCCGGAGACGACCTGGAGCTGCTGATGGTCCACCAGCGCGGTGAGAACAACGAGCAGATCCACAAGCTTGCTTGGGACACCTTCCAGGAGGCAGCGAAGAAGGCGCTGGAGCTCAAACTCTACGCCGCCGGCCAGGACATCCTGAAGACGTCCTTCAGCGGGAACATAAAGGGACTCGGACCGGGCGTCGCCGAGATGGAGATCGAGGAGGGGCAGGCCGAGCCAATCATCGTCTTTGCCGCCGACAAGACAGAGCCAGGGGCGTTCAACTACCCGCTGTTCAGAATCTTCGCCGATCCGACCAACACGGCAGGGCTCGTAATCGATCCGGCGATGACCGGGGGCTTCAAGTTCGAGGTCCTCGACGTCTTCGAGAACAAGAAGGTCGTTCTGAAATGCCCGGAGGAGATGTACGAGCTGATTGCCCTCATCGGAACTCCCAGCCAGTATGTGATCCAGAGAGTCTACAGGGCGAGCGACAACCTCATAGCCGCTTCGACCAGCACGACGAAGCTCTGGCTGATAGCAGGGAAGTACGTCGGAAAGGACGACCCGGTGTGCATAGTGAGGACGCAGCACGGTCTGCCGGCAGCGGGCGAGGCGCTGGCTCCGTTCATGTACAGCTACTTCGTTGAGGGATGGATGCGCGGAAGCCACTGGGGTCCGCTCATGCCGGTGGGCCTGAAGGACGCGAGGTGCACGGCGTTCGACGGTCCGCCGAGACTGGTGGCTCTCGGATTCCAAGTGGTGAACGGAAAGATCGCGGAGGACGACGATGGAAAACCGCTGATCGCAGACATGTTTGACGACCCGGCCTTCGAGCCGGCCAGACAGGAGGCCGCCGAGCTCGCCAGAGTCCTCAGGAGGATGGGCGAGTTCGAGCCGGCGAGACTGGGCAAGGACTCGATGGAGTACACGACGCTCCCGGCGGTCCTCAAGAAGCTCGAGAGCAAGTTCCAGCCGGCCTGAGCCAACAGCCACGCCAGCCTTTTCTTCTTTCTTTTTTATGGTTCCTAGCGATTTGTATCACTCCGGATGGAAACCTCACTTTATTCTGAAACCGTAGTAATCCTCGACCCTGACGATGTCCTCGGGGTGATGGGTAGATGACTCGTGCAGGAGCAGGTTGGAGGCAGCAACAAAGCTGTGCACTGTTCCCGGCCTCAGCTTCACCCTGACCCCGGGTCTGAGCGGCTTCCTCGAGTTTCCCTTGAAGATGACCCATCCTCTGCCGGAGATCACCTTCAGGACCTCCTCCCTTCTCTCGTGGTAGTGCATGGAGGTCCGGTAGCCGGCCATTATGTAAAGAATCTTTTCCATCCTGCCCTCCTTCACGCCGAGGAGCTTCTCGTAGCCCCAAGGCTTGTCCGTTCTGTTGGAGTATTCCCTCCTCGCCGTTTCCAGATCCTTCTCTGTGTCCACGGAGATCCAGAACGGGACGTCCTCCCTGTAGT
>CAZZKZ010000052.1:0-3631 GCA_964654915.1 Hadarchaeota archaeon (SeqCode) | reverse complement strand
CGGGCCGCCCGCCCGGCCTCCCCGGGGCCCCGCCCCCCGCAGCCCCCCCCGGACCGCCGGCGGGTTTAACTCCGGGGTTCTGACGGGCCGGGGTTTTCCCCCGCCGCTATGGCCGCCAGCCAAAGAATAGTTTGTTGGCAGCAGGCTTTTTTACCTTACGGTCACGGTTCCGTCGAAGACCTTCCCCATTCCCCTGAACCATATCTGGACCCGCACGCTTTCCCCGGCCGGCACCCCAACATCCACCCCTGCCCAGGCCAAGTCCCCCTCCGCAAAGCACCACGGTCTTTCAAAGACCCAATCCGAGATCTCCACCCTCTGTCCGCCGAAAATGATGCACCCCCTCACCCCGGGATCTGCCGGATCGAGGCTCAGCCTCTCACCACCGGCATGCCTGACCAGAAGGACGATCTTGCCGTTCGCCCTTCTCGCCTCAACGTCCACCTCAACTCCACCGCCGGGGGAAAGGAAACCAAGCAGGACGACGAGAGCGGTCAGAACGGCGAGCGAGCACAGGATGACCTTCAGGGTTCTCCAGGCTTCCAACGAGTCCCTCACGCTACGCCCTCCCGGTCTCACCAACCAAATAAGCACAGCCTTTTAATAAACGGACGCGGAAATAGCGGAAGGTGTGGGGAATGGCTATACTGCTCCGCGAGGCGGTGGAAATCCCTAAGGATGTCGAGGTAAGGGTGAACGGGCGGACGGTCGAGGTGAGCGGAAAGAAGGGAGCCCTGAAAAGGACCTTCGGCTTCCCCGAGGTCACGATCAGGCAGGACGACGGAAAGATCATCATCGAGGCCCCCTCAGACAGGAGGAGGATGAGGGCCGCCATTGGGACGATAAAGGCCCACCTCAGGAACATGTTCAAGGGGGTCACCGACGGCTTCACGTACAGGCTGAAGGTTGTCTACTCTCACTTTCCGATAAAGGTCACGGTTGAGGGAAACAGGGTCCTCATCCACAACTTCCTCGGCGAGAAGCACCCCAGGGTCGCGGAGATCCTCGAGGGTGTCAATGTGAAGGTGGAGGGCGATGAGATAATCGTCAGCGGGTGCGACAGGGAGGCCGTCGGGCAGACCGCGGCGAACATTGAGCAGGCGACCGCGGTCAGGCACAGGGACAGAAGGGTTTTCCAGGACGGATGCTACATAGCGGAGAAGGGATGAGGCATGAGCAAGAAGTTCAAGAGGCAGGGATGGTGGAGGCTGAAGAGGCTGGGGGATTCCTGGAGGAAGCCCAGGGGCATCGACAGCAGAATGCGACTCAAGATGAAGGGGAAGCCCCCCGTCGTGTCGATCGGTTACAGGACGCCCCGCAGCAGGAGGAACCTCCATCCCAGCGGTCTGAGCGAGGTTCTGGTCCACAACCTCAGGGAACTCGAGAGGGTCGATCCGTCCAAGCAGGCCGTAAGGATAGCCTCAACCGTCGGGAGGAGGCTCAGATCCCAGATCCTGAAGGTGGCAGAGGAAAAGGGCATAAAGGTTCTCAACCCGGGTGTCGGACATGAAGCTTGACAAGAAGAGGAGAATAGCGGCAAGGATCTTGGGCGTGGGGGTCAACAGGGTCTGGATAGACCCCGAGCGCGTGGCCGAGGTGGACGCGGCCCTCACGGCCGACGACATAAGAAATCTGATCAAGAAGGGTTACATCCGCGCAAAGCCGGAGAAAGGCGTAAGCCGCGCACGCGTCCGCGAGAGGGCCGGAAAAAGGCAGGGACCGGGCAGCAGAAAGGGAGCCAAGGGTGCAAGGGATCCTGCCAAACGCAGGTGGATAAGGACGGTGAGACCCCTCAGGGCCAGGCTGAGGGAGCTGAAGGCCCAGGGCGTTCTGACACCGGGCCTCTACCGCAGAATATACAGGATGGCGTCAAGAGGGGCCTTCAAGAGCAGGGCCCACTTGGACCGCTATCTGAGGGAGAAGGGAATCCTGAAGGTGTGAGCGGATGGCCGAGGGTCCAACCTACCGGGTCGCTTTCCGCAGGAGAAGGGAGGGGAAAACGGACTACGGGAAGAGACTGAGGCTCCTGAAATCCGGCAAGCCCAGGTTCGTCGTGAGGTGGTCCCTCAACCACGTTCGGGTTCAGGTCATGGGCGTGAGCACAGTTGGAGACTACGTGATCGCCCAGGCCAACACCAAGGAACTCCAGAAGATGGGCTGGAAGGGTGGAACCTCAAACCTGCCGGCCGCCTACCTCACCGGGCTCCTCTGCGCAAAGAGAGCCCTCGAGAAGGGGGTCACCGAGTGCGTCCCGGACATCGACAGATACACGCCCACAAGGGGCGCCAGGGTCTTTGCCGCAATCAAGGGTGCCCTCGATGCTGGACTGATCATCCCCTGTGACCCGGAGGTCATGCCCGATGACGGGAGAACGGCCGGCGAGCACATAGCCGAGTACGCTAGGAAGCTCAAGGAGGAGGACCCGGACCTTTACTCCAAGAAGTTCTCACAGTACCTTGCGAGGGGTCTGCCACCGGAGGAACTCCCGAAGCACTTTAACACCATCAAGGAGAAAATCCTGGGGGGTGCCATCGGATGAGAAGGGCGGAGGCATTCGACATCAACCTCTGGCAGCCGAAGACGGAGCTCGGCAGGCTGGTCAAGGAGGGCAAGATCAAGGATATTTCGGAAATCATGCGGTCCGGAAGAAAGATAATGGAGCCGGAGATAGTGGATGCTCTTCTCCCGAACCTCATGGAGGAGATCCTCTCGATAAATCTGACACAGCGCATGCACAAGTCCGGCCGGAGGATCCGCTATCAGGTCGTGGCGGTCGTCGGGAACGGTGACGGGATAGTCGGGGTCGGAAAGGGAAGGGCGAGGGAGATAGGTCAGGCCATAGCCAAGGCGATCAAAGCCGCGAAGTTAAATGTCACCGAGATTGCTAGGGGATGCGGAAGCTGGGAGTGCCGGTGCGGGAGACCCCACTCGGTGCCCTGGGAGGTTGAGGGCAAAAGCGGCAGCACGGTCGTCAGAATAAAGCCGGGTCCCAGGGGTCTTGGTCTGGTTGCGGCGGAGGTCCCCAAAATCATCCTCAGGCTGAGCGGGGTCAAGGATGCCTGGTCGCGCACGGAGGGGGAGACCCGCACGACCATAAACTTCGCGTTCGCGACCTTCAATGCCCTCAAGAACACGACGAGGATCGCGTCAATCGAGCGTCTGAAAAATGTCGTCATAGGCAGGGCAGGGGTTGCAGGTGAAGCTGGCAGTAGTTAGAGTTCGCGGAGGGATAAAGGCGAGGGAGGACGTGGTTGACACCCTCAGGATGCTGGGTCTGACGAGGGTGAACCACTGCGTGGTGGTTGACGATCCCCCGCCGATCAGGGGGATGCTGCAGAAGGCCAAAGACTACATAACCTGGGGGGAGATAAGGCCAGAAGTTCTGGAGGCCATGCTGCGGAAGAGGGGAAGGCTGGTCGGCGCCCGGAAGATAGATGAGAAGGTTCTGGCGGCTTGGGGGTTCGGCTCCCCCGCTGCTTGCGCGTTTTTCTCCTCCCCCGGGCGACCATTGCCCTCACCTCATATCATGCGCATTATCAGCTCGTTTATCTGCTCCCCGCAGTAGCCGAGGCTGCCTCCCTCCTTCACCGACCTCTTGGTGGACCTGAAGCCCTTCCTCGGAGGATGCAGT
>CAZZKZ010000051.1:0-3587 GCA_964654915.1 Hadarchaeota archaeon (SeqCode) | reverse complement strand
AGATACGCCTGACATGCTGCGGGGCGCACGCCGCGTTCTCCTGGCCGGCGCCGCCCTGTGAGTCATCGTTGGGGTGCTCTGGCTTCGCGTGGTCCCGGAGATGACCGGGAAGCCCTTCACCTACATGACGATGCTAGCGTTTGCCATCATCCTCTACACGGCCGCAGAGTGGCTCGGGGTGAGCGGGGCCATCGCCGTCTTGGCCTTCGGCATAACGCTGGGAAACGCTCTGGGGTTGACCAGAGTGCTCGGCATGATCGAGACCAGGCTGAAGCCGGAGATGAGGAAGTTTCACGACGAGGTGACCTTCCTGATCAGGGTTTTCTTTCTGGTCTACATCGGGAGCCTGATAAACGGAGGGATCCTGAACATCCTGCCGGTATCCCTCGCCATCGCGGGGGCGGCCGTTGCCTCGCGCCTGATGGCCGCAAAGATAACTTGCCTGCGGAGCAGGGAGATGAAGGCCGGGGAGAGGCTCATCGGGCTCATGCTCCCGAAGGGTCTGGCCGCAGCGGTTCTGTCCTTTCTGCCGGTCAGGTACGGACTGGCCGGGAGTGAGAGCTTTCCGCAGATCGTCGTCTGCGTGATCCTGCTGACGAACCTGCTCGTCATCCCGGCGGCCAAGTTCGGGGCGAAAAAACATCAGGAGACCTGAAGCCTGCCCAGCCCGAGCCGGAAAAATGGTGCGGCAGGCGGGATTCGAACCCGCGCCACGAGCGTGGCAGGCTCGTGTCCTAACCAAGCTAGACTACTGCCGCTCAAAACTAACTTTCGGGACGCGGTGAATAAAAGTTTTGCCGGGCTACTTTGCCCTCACGACGTCCACGCATATGCCGGCGGCAATCGTCTGGCCTCCGTGCCTTACGGCGAACCTGCTCAGGTGCGGGATATCCGAGGCCCTCTCGATGACCATCGGCTTGAGGAGCTGGACGGAGATCAGACCGGCATCGCCCTTCCGCAGGGACTTTGGATTTTCCTCCAGGACCGAACCGCTTCTCGGGTCTATCTTCTGGAGAATCTGCACGACCCTGCCGGGGGAGTGGGCGGAGTGGCAGTGGAACGTGGGCGTGAAGCCGCAGGATATCTCCGGAGGAGAGAACAGGACCACAACCTTCCCCGTGAACCCGGATGCGACCGTCGGCGGGCTGTCGGGATGCCCGGCGACATCCCCTCTCTTTATCTGCTCCTTTGAGACGCCCCTCACGTTGAAGCCTATGTTGTCCCCGGGCATGGCACGTTGGATCTGCTGGTGGTGGATCTCTATCGACCTCACCTCTCCCCTCACGCCGGGAGGCTCGAAGACGACAATGTCCCCGACCTTCAGAACCCCCGTTTCCACCCGGCCTATCGGGACCGTTCCGACGCCCGTTATCGAGTAGACATCTTGGATCGGGATGCGGAGGGGCTTGTCAACCGGCTTGGGGGGCTCCTTCAGCTCCTCGAGCGCCTGAACGAAGGTCGGCCCTCTGTACCATGACATGCGCTGGCTGGGTCTCGCCACGCCCTCCCCGTAGAAGGCCGAGATCGGGATGTACGGGAACTCCTCAGCCCTCCTGTAGCCGATGCTGGAGAGGAGAATCTGGATTTCCCTCTTCAGCTTCTCGTAGACGCCTTGGTCGAAGTTGACCAAGTCCATCTTGTTTATCGCGACTATTAGCTGGTCGACCCCGAGAGTGAAGGCCAGAACAGCGTGTTCCTTCGTCTGCGGCATTATGCCGTCATCGGCCGCTACAACCAGAACCGCCGCGTCCGCCTGGCTGGCCCCGGTTATCATGTTCTTTATAAAGTCCCTGTGCCCCGGCGCATCGATTATCGTGATTATGTTCTTGGGTGTCTCGAACTTCTGGTAAGCAACGTCGATTGTGACCCCCCGCTCCCTCTCCTCCTTCTCCCTGTCCATTATCCAAGCAAACTTGAAGCTTCCGGCCTCCTCCTGAAGCTCCTTCTCCGAGATCACGCCCGCCTCCACGAGCATTCGTCCTATCAGCGTCGACTTGCCGTGGTCCACGTGACCTATGAAGACCAGGTTTATGTGCGGTTTCATTGCTGACTACCCTCGCCCTGGACCGGTTTGACGAACGCTTGGTAGTTAGCCGAAGCCGTTTCAAAGTCCTTGGCCAGTCTCGCGGCTGCTCTTACCAGTGGATCTAGGTAGGTCCTCAGGATGTCTGGCTTCGTTTGAGCATAGCTCGAGAGCCGTTCGTGGATTTTTCCCATCCTGGAGGCGAGATCCGCGAGCATCTCGTGCAGGTTCGGGTCCACCTCCATCTTCCTCTCTATCCTCTGTATCATCACGCGCAGGAAGCTCCGGACGGTGTCCATCTCCGTCATCAGCTCACCGCTGGGCATGTCCAGAAAGTCCCTCCTACCAACTATCAGCCTGAATCTCTGGAAGAGGAGCTCAACGTTTGTGCCGATCGGGCGAAGATCGGAGAGCACGGCACTGGGGACAGCCATGGGATTTATCCCTCCCCTTCTCAGGGTCGAAAGCGGCTCCCCTACGTCAGTCCACCAGGAGAAGTCCTCTATTGGCGGCTCCCCGTGTCTCCTCCGCGGGTAGGCGGACACGTACAGATAAACGGATGCCATAGCAACGAGGAGCGTGGCGAGGGCTATCCCGATCGTCTGCGGGGTCCCGGAGATCGCCGCGGCTACGACAGCAATCGTGGCCACAATCAGGGCAAGAGCTGGCCAGACTATTTCCATCCTCTCAGTAATCGTATCCACCCGCGTTAAAAAAAGTTTTTTGGACCTGAAAATCAGGTGGACCTGATGGGAAGCTGGGTTTCCGACAGGCATCCCAGGGCTTGGTCGCTGAGGGTAAGGGAAAGGCTGGCCGATGGCTTCAGGAGCGGCATTGTCGTGCCGGAGGGACTGATCGCGCACGGGAGGGGTGAGGCCTTCGACTACCTGATCGGGGAGAGGACCTGCCCGTTCGCTAGGAGAAGCATCCGGGCTGCGGCGGCGGCGCTCCTGATGGCAGAATTCCCCGTGATTTCAGTCAACGGAAATGTCGCCGCTCTGGTTCCGGCTGAAATCGTCAGGCTGGCCGAGGAGGCGGACGCGAGGCTGGAGGTCAACCTCTTCCACAGGACGGACAGGAGGGTCAGGCTGATCGCGGATTGGCTCAGGAAACACGGTGCGCGGGAGGTTCTGGGTGCCGACGGGAGATTCCTCACGAAAATTCAAGAGATCCACAGCGAGAGGAGAAACGTGGACAGGAGGGGGATACTGTCGGCCGACGTTGTGTTCGTTCCGCTGGAGGACGGGGACAGGACGGAGGCCCTGAGGAGGATGGGGAAAACCGTTATCGCCGTCGATCTGAATCCCCTATCCAGAACCTCGCTCGCGGCCAGCATCACAATCGTCGACAACATCGTGCGCGCGGTGCCGCTCCTGACCGAGGAGGTGAGAAGGCTCAGAAGGAGGGGCCGGGGGACTCTCGAGAAAATCCTGCGCAGCTTCGACAACAGAGCGAACCTCCGCGAGGCGTACGAGCACATGAGGAAGAGGCTCGAGAGAGTTTCGGAGGCTCGGCGCTTTTATTAAGTACACCGCACCATAGACTACTATGTGGAGCCGGGGTA
>CAZZKZ010000050.1:0-2043 GCA_964654915.1 Hadarchaeota archaeon (SeqCode) | reverse complement strand
TGGCCATTGCCAGGGAGGCCTGCTCGCTCGGGAAGGTCGTGGGGGCGATCTGCATCGCCCCGGTGATTCTCGCGAACGCCGGGGTTCTGAGGGGGAAGAAGGCGACCGTCTGGGACGGGGAGTTCGTGAAGATGCTTGAGGCCGGGGGAGCGAAGCACACCGGCAGGAACGTCGAGGTCGACGGAAAGATAGTGACCGCAAACGGACCGCATGCGGCGAAGGATTTCGGCAAAAAGATTGCCGAGCTGCTAAGGTGAACGCGTGGAGACCATCCTGATCCGCGGAGCCCACATCGTCACGTGCAACGAGAGGAACGAGGTTCTGAGGGGAGATGTGCTGATAGAGGGCGACAGGATAGCCGGGGTCGGCGAGGTGAGGCGCGGAGCCGACATCGTGATCGACGGGAGAGGAAAGGCCGCGATGCCCGGCCTGATCAACGCCCACACGCACCTCGCCATGACCCTCTTCCGCGGATTCGCCGACGACATGGAGCTGATGAGCTGGCTGACGGACAGGATATGGCCGCTGGAGGCCAAGCTGACCGGCGAGGACGTCTACTGGGGAGCCCTCCTGGGCTGCCTGGAGATGATAAGGGGAGGAACCACGTGCTTCGTCGACCAGTACTTCTTCATGGACTCCGTTGCCAAGGCCGTGGAGGAGACGGGCCTGAGGGGGGTCATCAGCCACGGAATCATCGACCTCGGGGACGAAAGCAGGATGGAGAAAGACCTGAAGGAGGCCGTGAGGATTGTGAGGGAGTTCCACGGGAAGGCGGATGGCAGGATTCTCGCCATGCTCGGACCGCACTCGACCTACTCCTGCTCGAGGGAGTGCCTCGTGAGGGTAAGGGAGCTTGCCAACCAGCTGGGCGTCAGGATACTCATCCACCTGGCGGAGAGCGAGAGGGATGTGGAGAGCACCGTCTCCCTCCACGGAAGGAGACCGGTTGAGTTTCTGGACGAGATCGACTTTCTCGGACCCGATGTCCTGGCGGCCCACTGCGTGCATGTCAGCGAGAGGGAGATTCAGATCCTGCGCGGGCACGACGTCAAGGTCGCACACAACCCGACCAGCAATCTCAAGCTCGCCTCGGGAATAGCCCCTGTCTGGGACTACATCCGCAGCGGGATCACGGTCACGATAGGAACCGACGGAGCCGCGAGCAACAACAACCTCGACATGCTTGAGGAGGTCAGGATGTGCAGCCTTCTCGCCAAGGTCAGGAGCGGGGATCCTACCGCCGTCGACGCGATGACCGCCCTGAGGATGGCGACCGTCAACGGGGCCAGAGCGATTGGCCTGGGTGGGGAGCTCGGATCGATAGAGGCGGGCAAAAGGGCGGACATCATCTTGGTCGACCTGCGCAGGCCACACCTCACCCCCCTCCACAGCGTAGCCTCCCACCTAGTCTACTCCTCCGGCGGATCCGATGTGTCAACCGTGATCGTTAATGGCAGAATCCTCATGCGGGATGGCAGGATACTCTGCGCCGACGAGGAGCAGGTGATGGAGAGGGCCCAGCGGGTGGCCGAGGATCTGGTGAGCAGATGAGGGGAGCGGCCGAGCTTGGGAGGCGCATGATGGACTGGGCGGAGAGCCGCATGCCGGTTCTGTCGGAGATCAGGAGAGAGTTCTCCAGAAAGAAACCGCTGAAGGGTCTGCTGGTAGGGATGGCCCTCCACGTCGAGGCGAAGACGGGCGTGCTCGTCAGGACGCTCAGAGCAGGCGGGGCCGGGGTCGCCATAGCCGGCTGCAACCCGCTATCGACCAAGGACGAGGTTGCAGAAGCCCTCGCCGAGGAGGGTAACTTCGTCTACGCCAGACGCGGCGAGAGCAGGAAGGAGTACTACGAGAATCTGAGGAAGGTTCTGTCTCACGAACCGGACATCATCATAGACGACGGCGGCGATCTCACGGTCCTGGCCCACAGGGAGCACCCGGAGTTCGGGCGTCTGATCGGCGGGTGCGAGGAAACGACAACCGGGGTCATCAGGCTGAGATCCATGGAGAGGTCCGGGGCCCTGAAAATCCCGGTCTTCGCCG
>CAZZKZ010000049.1:0-4015 GCA_964654915.1 Hadarchaeota archaeon (SeqCode) | reverse complement strand
TCCACCAAACGGGCTGAGCGCCCCCTTGAGGGCCCTCGCCGGGTCTGTCGTCGGGTTCCCCTCCTCATCGATCGCCCAGTCGGGCGGGATGCTCCTGCCCTCCTTCAGCGCCTGCACGATCTTGCCCCTCGCGGCGTGCCTCATCGCCATGTCCAAGACGATCGGGACGGGCTCGGCCGGAATTCCGACCGCGAGCGCATTCGTTCCTAAGATAGGCTCCACTCCTCCCCACGGGTGAACGAGGGCGTCGGTCGTCGTGCAGACTATCCCAATCATCCCGCTCCTGACGGCGATCTCCGCGTAGTAGCCGGCTATCCCGAAATGGTTGGAGTTGACAACCCCCACGGCCCCGACCCCAAAGCCTCTAGCCTTCTCGACGGCAAGCTCCATCGCTCTCTTGGCGGCAAAGTGGCCGAGCCCGTGTCCCCCGTCAAGAACAGCGGCAGCGCCCCTCTCCCTCACGACCCTCACCTCCGCTTCGGCGACTATCGTCCCCCTCCGAAGGGCGCGAAGGATGTAGGGGAGCCTGAGGAGACCGTGGGAGGAGAAGCCGCGCAGGTCGCCCTCCGTCAGGACTTCGGCCGTGACCTCCGCCTGCTCCGGCTTCACCCCCATCCCTGTCAGCAGCGCGAGGATGAGCCGCCTCTCCTGCTCATGCGTGAGAATCACCCGCATCAGCCCCCCAGCTCCAAGACCCAGATCTCCGTCTCTTCCGGGAGATCTTCCACCCTCACCTCAAAGCTGTCCGCTCTCAGCATTCGGATGTTCGTTTTGTTCTTCAGAAAATCCTCAACCCCCGAAATCCTCACTCTGAGACCCCTCACGAAGTAGTGCATGGGGACGACTATTCTCGGTCTCATTCTTTTGATGACCTCGTCAGCCTCGCGGGCGTCAATCGTGTAAACGCCGCCGACCGGAACAAAGGCGATGTCAACATCACCGATTTCCCTCAGCTGGCCATCTGATGGGATGTGCCCGAGGTCGCCGAGATGGCAGAGCCTGATTCCCTCCGTTTCCACGACGTAGACGACGTTCACGCCGCGGAGCCTTCCCTCCTCAGGGTCGTGGAAGGTGAGGACCCCCTTTATCCTCACGCCCCCAACCTCGCGCTCTCCTGGCTCGCCCACGATTGTCTGGGCACCCTCCTTTGCGACCAGTCTGATTCCATCGGCGTGGTCGTAATGTCTGTGGGAGGCTAGGACGATGTCGGCCTTCACCCTTGGGGCCGAGAGGCCGATCCCCCCACCGTCGTGCGGATCAAAGACCATGGTGAGGCTTGATCTCACCTCGAAGCAGGCGTGCCCCCACCACCTCACGATCATGCTGACCCATAGCTTTCATCTGCGTTCCGGAATAAAATAAATTCCAAACCCGATCGCACTCCAATGTCCGCCCGATCGCCGGCAACCGGGGCGCATGATCGCGGAGGGGAGGCCCGAGCTCGGGTTTAATAGGTGGGAGGAAGAGGAGCATTGGATGGAACCTCCGGTTAAAGACGAGAGAGAGCTTTTCTTCAACCTTCTGTACCCAAAAATCTCGGGCGATATCTGCCGCAACGTGATAGTCTACGGTGCCCAGGGCATGGGCAGGACGGAGTTCCTGAAGTACATGGTGAAGGAGGCCTACGACAGATACGGCAGGGAAAAGGTGTACGCCAGGGTCGGGCACGTTGATGCGCTTGTTGACACCATGCGGTGGATATTGGTTTCCAAACCGGTGAGGCTCCTGCTGGTCGATGACTTTCCGGCAAAGAAGTGCAAGCACATAGGCGAGTTCTTCACCGCGAGATACGGGCAAGATGGCGAAGGTGGTCTGACGGTCAGGGCCCTGGTCACCCATGACCTCTTTGCCATACCCAGCGCCTACAGGAACTATTTTGACTTCATGGTCGTCCTCAGCACCCCCGTCAACGACTGCGACTACAACTGGCTGGAGAGGCGCGTCGGAAAGAAGAACATGGTCATCTTGGAAAGGCTCACCTCTTTCAAGTTCATGGGTCAGAAGAAGGAGTGGAAGATGTTCTGGACCCTCGGCGGTCACAAGGGATTCTTCACGACACCCATCGTGAAGGACATCGATCTACCTCTCCTCAGACCCACGAAAACTCCGAGCGCTTCCGATGATGTAAGCCGGATACTGGAGATGTTGAAGGAGAAAAAGTACGAGTTTCCGTGGACGCTGACCAAACCCAGGAGGAGAAGGGAAGAGGAGGAAGACGAGGGAATGGAGTGGTACCTCGACGAGGAAGAGGAATAGGGATGCGCGGTTTCAGGCCCCGCCGAGATACTTCCTCTCGAGGTACTTCAGCAGGGCCACCGGCTCGTAGCCGCCACCGAACTTCATCCTGAGCAGTTCCCCCGGCGGGTAGGTTGCCCCGTGGCGGTGGACGAGATCTCCGAGGTATCTCCTCATCTCCTCAATTCTCCCGCCTCTCAGCAGCTCCTCAACCGGTCCCAGCTCCCTTTCCATCTTCTCCGCGGTCATCGATGCGAGGATGTTCCCGAGCGTGTAGGTCGGGAAGTAGCCGATCGACCCGTGGGACCAGTGGACGTCCTGCAGGACTCCCTCCGCCTGGCTTGCCGGCCTCACCCCCAGGAGCCGCTCGCTCTCCTGCTCCCAGACCTCCGGGAGATCCTCAACCCTCAGCTCCCCCTCGATGATCCCGAGCTCCAGCCTGAACCTGAGGATTATGTGAAGGTTGTAGGTCACCTCGTCCGCCTCCGTCCTTATCACGCCGCGCCTCACGGTCGCCATGTACCGGTAGATCTCGGACGGGTCGTACTCCCTCGTGAATCCCAGCTCCTCGTCCAGCACCGGCTTGATGATCTCGGCGAAGGCCGGGCTCCTCCCGACGACGTTCTCCCAGAACCTGCTCTGTCCCTCGTCTATGCCGAGGCCGACCCCGCAGCCAATCGGTGTCATCCTCAGCTCCTCGTCGATCTGCAGCCCGTAGAGGGCATGGCCGAACTCGTGAACCGTGCTCAGAAGGGACCTCTTGAAGTCAAACCCCTCGTATCTCGTCGTTATCCTCACGTCCGACATCCCGATCTCGGAGGTGAACGGGTGCGGGCTCACATCCATGCGTGCCCTGCTTCTGGGGAATCCAAGCAGGCCGAGGACCCTCTCGTTGACCCTCCTCATGGCATCCCGGTCGTACCTTTTGTCCTCGAGGGGGTGCCTGACCGCGAAGAGGCCCCCCGCCTCTACCCTCTCCAGGATGCGCCTGAGCGGCCCCTCGATCGACCCCAGCGTCCTCTCGACGGTTCTCGTCCTCAGGCCCTCCTCGTGCAGGTCGAGCAGGGCATCGTACGGTCTCTCCTCGTAGCCCAGCCTTTCCGCCATCTCCCTCGTCAGCTCGACTATTCTGGCGAGGTAGGGCGCGAACTTCCCGAAGTCGTTTTTCTCTCTTGCAATCTTCCAGGCTTGGAAGGCCTCGGAGGTTGTTTTCTTCATCTCGTATATCAAGTCCGGCGGGATCCTCCTCAGTTTCTCGATCTCCCTCCTCAGAACTCTCACGACCCCTGCCTCCCAGGGCGTGAGATCCTTCTCCTCACCGGCCCTCTCGACGAGCGAGACGAAATCCTCCTGGAGCACGAGTTCTCTGTGGAGGACGCTCAGCTCGCCCCTGGCCACGGCCCTCTCCCAGATCCCCTCCGGCGGCATGTAGGTCTCGAGGTCCCAGTCCATCAGGGAAACCGCGTGCTCGATTGCCCATATCCGCCTGTACCGCTCGAGTATCGATCTAACCAGCGGGTTCCTGAACTTCATCAGCGTATGCTAGGTTTCACTCCTCTATTAAGAATTACACAGGGGGTAAACAGGAATCAGGTCATCGGGATGCCACCGCCCTTCCGAACTCCTCCGCCCTCTTCTCATCCTCGTGGTTTGGCCTGTTCCTGCCGAAGATCCAGAACCTTCCCCTGCAGGAGAACTCTCCGACAACTTGTCCTCCTCTTTTCTCAACCTCTGCCTTCATCCTTCTCAGGGCTCTCCTGTTTCCCAGCCCGGCGTAGGT
>CAZZKZ010000048.1:0-8189 GCA_964654915.1 Hadarchaeota archaeon (SeqCode) | reverse complement strand
TCCTGCTGAGCCGCTCTTCCGATCTGGTTTTTGTGGGCAGGGGAGGGATTTTCATCTGGGATGGAAGGGAGAAGGTCGGGCCGGAGCTCGCCGTCTCCGGCTGGAGGGTTATCTCGTGAGGGCCCGCGCCAGACTGAAATTTGACTTTGGCGACAGGAAGAGGGCGGAGTGCGTTTTCAGGGCGGTCCTGCCGGAGAGGGACCTGGAGGGATCGAAATCGGATGTCCAGATGTTTTTAAAGGGGAGCAGTCTATATGTTGAGGTAGACGCACCCACCACGGCGGCGCTGAGGGCTGCCATCAACTCGATGGGAAGATGGATAGCCCTTGCGGACGAGATGGTGGGGAGGTGTGAGAAATGGAAGAGCTATCGCCGCAGGTCAGGCACCAGCTTGCCCAGTTCCAGCAGGCGCAGCAGCAGGCGCAGGCGATAATAGCGCAGAGGCAGCAGCTGGAGATGCTGCTCAAGGAGACCGAGATGGCCCTCCAGGAGCTCCAAAAGCTACCGGATGATGCGGTCGTATACAAGAGCGTGGGCACGATTCTTATCAGGGTTGGAAAGCAGGAGTTGGAGAAGAGCCTCGCGGAGGAGAGGGAGGAGCTGGATCTCAGGATAAAGACCCTGACGAACCAGCAGGAGAGAATTCTGAACCGCATAGAGGAGATGCGCCAGAAGCTGGAGCAGGCCCTGCGGAGGCCGGGGGAGGGCGCGGCCGGTTAGGCGCGATCATGAAAGAGGTGGCCGAGGTTCTGAGGGGGCTCTCCGGCAGGCGTGTTCTGGTTCTCTGTCACAGGTCCGCCGACCCCGATGGTCTGGCAAGCGCGGTTGTCCTGTCGGAGGTTCTTTCTTCGCTCGGCGCCAGGGCGTCGGCGGGCGCGGCCGACGACATATCCCTTCCCGCCAGACAGGTCGTGGAGCACTTCGGTCGGAGGGTAGAGGTCAACCCGAGGATGGATTTTGACGCCGTTGTTCTTGTCGACACGTCCGGCTTCGGACATCTCGGAAGCATGGGCGAGGAGGTGAGAAGATTCGCTGGTCTGAAGATTGTGATAGACCACCACAGACCGAACGAGGAGACGAGGAGGGAGGTCGACTTCCACTTCGTTTTTGAGAACTACCCGTCCGAGAGCGAGCTTGTTTTCGACGTGGTCAGGGAGATGGGGCTGTCCCTCACGCCCGAGCAGGCCTCCATGCTTCTGGCAGGAATCATCACGGACACGGCGCACTTCAGGCTGGCGAGGCCCGAGACCTTCTTCAGGGTCGCGGATCTGCTCAGGGCAGGGGCGGATTACCAGAAGGTGATCGAGCTGCTCAGGCCTCCGGACGACAGGTCAAAGAGGGTGGCTGTTCTGAGGGCGATCGAGAGGGCGGAGATCAGGCGGATTCACGGGTTTCACTTCATTTTCTCGGAGGTCGGGGCATTTGAGGGAGATGTGGCGGCAATATTTGTCAGAATAGGTGCCGACGGGGCCTTCGTCGGATCGGAGGAGCAGGGAAAGGTGAGGCTGAGCATGAGGGCGAACGAGCAGTTCGTCGCGGAGACCGGGGTCCATCTCGGGGAGGTGGCGGAGGAGCTGGGAAGGCTTTTCAACGGGAGCGGGGGAGGCCATCCGGCCGCCGCGAGCATGACCGGGGAGGGAAGGCTGACCGACCTCAAGAGAAGCCTTTTCAACCTTCTCCAGAGCAGGCTGGCGAGGTATGCGCTGGGAAAGGGACAGTGAGAGGCTCGCTAGGGCTGGCTACAGGATTGTCGGGAGGCACAGCGCGGTCAAGGTGTGCCATTGGACGAAGAGGAGCCTTCTCGACCGGGGGGTTTGCTACAAGGAGGAGTTCTACGGGAGGGAGCTGGGGGTCAGGAGCCACCTGTGCCTGCAGATGACTCCCTCCATCTGGTTCTGCGACCACAGGTGCCTGCACTGCTGGAGGGACACGAGCGTTACGGTTGGGGGATGGGAGGGGGAGGCGGACGACCCGTCGCTCATTCTGGATCTGGCCGTGGAGGCCCAGAGGTCTCTTCTGAGCGGGTTCGGGGGGAACCCGGCGGTCAACAGGAGGAAGCTGGAGGAGGCCAGGAACCCGAGGCACTGCGCGATATCATTGGCTGGTGAGCCCACCCTATACCCGAGGATCGGTGACCTGATCGAGGAGTGCGGGAGGAGGGGGATGACGAGCTTTCTCGTCTCGAACGGGATGCACCCGGAGGTTCTGGAGAGGATTCCGAGCCCGAGCCAGCTGTACGTATCGCTCCTCGCGCCGGATGAGGAGACCTACAGAAGGGTCTGCATGCCGCTCATCCCGGACGGCTGGGGAAGGCTCCTGCGGAGCCTGGAGATCCTGAGCGGGCTCGGCGGAAGGACGGCGGTTAGGGTAACGCTCGTGAAGGGACTGAACATGTTTGACGCCGGGGGCTACTCATCCCTGATCCTCCGCGGGGAGCCGGACTTCGTGGAGGTCAAGGGGTACATGTGGGTAGGCTATTCGAGATCAAGGCTGAAGCTGGAGAACATGCCAAGTCACGCGGATGTGAAGGAGTTTGCAGAACAGATCGCGCGGGAAACCGGATATGAGGTGGCCGGCGAACAGCAGGCGAGCAGGGTTGTCCTGCTGAAGCGGTGATCGGTGTCGGATATTAAAAACCGAGTAAATGCCTTGATTTTTGATAAAAAGGAAGAGAAATGATTTGTGAACGATTGAAAGCGAAATATTTGCTTTAATTCATACATTTTCGGATTTTCACCCGGCTGGACGAACCGTTTTTGAACGGTTTTTAGAGATTTCTTAAATCGCAGATGTGTCAGATGGTTGGTCGGAATCGATGAGCCGCATGGTGATAGGGGCCATGCGGGGAGCTGTACCCGAAGATGGAAAAAGGAGGTGTAGAAAGGATGCTGGGCGAACACGGAATCGCGGCTGCGGTGCTGGTGATAGTGCTGGTGTCGGTGGGCGGAGGACTGGCGACGCCGGTGGTCGTGGACTCCGTGGATGTCTCACCGGACAGCCCGCTGTACGGGCTGGAGCGCGTGGGCGAGGGGATCAGGGAGGCGGTCGCAGGCGGTCAGTCGATGGACGTCGCATTGGCGCAGGAGCGTGCGATGGAGCTGGAGTCGATGGTCGCAAAGGGGAAGGCGGCGAGATACCACTGGCTTGCGGACGAGGTCGCCGAAAGGCTGGAGAAGGCCGGGGAGGGCGTCAGGGACGACAGGGGTCTTGTCAGGGCCATGGAGGCCGTGCAGACCCACGTCCAAAGGCTGGAGAATCTGCTGGATAAGGAGAACCTTCCGGAGAGGGCGAGGCTTGCGGTGTCTCTTGCGGTCTGCAGGAGCAGCATGGTGATGGGAACCCTCGCGGAGGTTCAGGCCAAGGTCGAGGCCAGAGAGATGATCAGAGAGAGGATCAGGGAGATGCGCGAAGAGTTCAGAGAGCTCAAGAAGGAGGCGGAGGAAAACCTGAGGGAGGGCCTGCCGGTCGAGCTGCCCATCCAGCAGGCAAATCTCAGGGTTGCGGAGATGCTGATGCCGAAGGTGGAGAGAGTCATCATCAGGAACCCGGAGAACGCAGAGGATCTGGCAGAGATCTTGCAGCAGAGGCTGGAGGAAGCCCTTGCCAACTGCGTCGACAACCAGAGGCTGGAGAACATGATCGAGAAGATAACGGAGTACTGGGAGAGGCTGGAGAACATTCGCGAGAACCTGCCTGAGAACATCCCGTGGCTTCCGGTCATCTGCCGGAGAATCGTGGCGGTCATAGTGGTCGTTGACACGATGCCGGTCAGGCCGATGCCCGTGGTACCTCCGGCTTGGAGGGAGAACATCAGGGAGAGGCTGCGCGAGATCAGGGAGAACATCAGGCAGCTGAGGGAAGAGATCAGGGAGAGGCTGAGGCGGGGAGAGAACGCTGAGGAGGTGTCCGAGAACGTTGAGATGTCGACCATCGACCTCATGCTGGATAACCTCGAGGCACGGGCTGAGAACGCGGAGGGCAGCAGACTCGCGTTCATCGTCAGCGAGAAGATCCACAAGATGGCAAGCAGAATGGCCGAACTGGAGGGACTGGAGAGACTCGAGAGGAGACTGGAGAGACTCGAGGAGCTGCGGGAGAGGGCCCCGCCGGGCACACCTCTGGCGCTGCTTACAGGCTGGGCGGAGAACTGCCGGCAGACGATTGCAGAGATAAAAGAGGGCCTGCAGTCCGGGGAGCTGCAGCCGCAGCGGGCGAGGGAGCAGATACTGCAGAGGATCCACCCGATCCGAAGGTGAGACGATGAGGCAGGAGGCAGGCGTTGCGCTGCTCTCGGCGGTCCTGACGGCAGCCATTGCCGCCAGCCTGGTTCGCGGGATTCAGGAGACGTCGGCGAGGGTCACGGCCGCTCTGCTTCCGGCGGTGATTTCGGGAGGCCTTGCCCTCCTCCTGCTGGCAGCACTGCGGCGTTACGGATTAAAAGCGCAGAAGGAAACGAAAGACTGATGGACACGAGGGAGATCCTGACGCTGATCGCGGCGGTCGTCGTCCTCCAGCTCTGCCTGAGCGTAATCATTTATGTTTTTTCCCCTTCCCCATCCCTTGACATTTTCTCGGTCACCCTGGCCGTGGTCATAATGGCCGCGGTTGCCGGAACGATAGCCGCCGTCCTCCTGCTTCTCTTCAAGCGGTACGCGACGATGAGGGCCGTTAGCGTGGCGATGCTCGCCCTCAGCGAGGACGAGCGCAGGGTCCTGAACGAGATCCTGCGGGAGGGCGAGATAAGGCAGGACGTTCTGAGGAGGCGCCTCGACATGTCAAAGTCGAAGCTCAGCGCCTTGGTCAACAACCTGGAGAAGAAGGGCGCCATCCTGAAGATAAGGCATCACAAGACGAACATCCTGAGGGCGACGAGAGAATTCGGCGGAAAATCCTGAAAAGTCTTAATAGACCCTCCGGATTAAGAATTTTGTTGGAGGCTGGGATCATGCCGGTGACGGTCGAGGATTTCATGACGAAGAAGGTCGTGACGATAGAGGCCTCTAGGACGATAGCCGAGGCCGCGAAGCTTCTGGCCGATGAGAACGTCGGCAGCCTCATCGTCGTGAGCGGCGGGAAGCCGGTCGGAATAATCACCGACAGAGACATAGTGGTGAAGGCGGTTGCCGCCGGACTTCCGGTGAGCGAGAGGGTGGAGAGGATAATGTCGAGCCCGCTGATAACGGTCGAGCCGCAGACCCCGATCATGGAGGCCATCCAGCTGATGGAGAAGCACTCGATAAGGCGGCTGCCGGTGGTCGAGCACGGGAAGGTGGTTGGCATGCTCACATCCACCGACGTCGGGAGGGCCTCCAAGATTCTTGCACCGTTCCTCCTTCCGAGGATCCCGGAGATCTACCTAGTTCCCCTGAAGAAGGAGGCTAAGCCTGACTGAGGGTAGGTCTCTTGAAGAGTATAACCGGGAAGATGAGGAGGCACTTCGCAAGGCAGGAGAAGCTTCAGGAAAAAGTGCAGAGAATCTGCAGGGCGGTGATCAGGGACTGCTCGAGGGCCGTGAGCGCCCTGCACAGGGGGGACGGGAGGCTCGCGGGTTTGCTTATAAGGCGGGGAGGGCAGAATCTTCGACGGCTGGAGACAATGCTGGATCAGGAGGGCTGGGGAATGCTGTACAACACGGTCGTTTCGGCCCAGCAGGAGTACGCCGAGGCGGTCATGCTGCAGAGGCTGCTGAGGGGAGAAAATCTGCCTGACTTTTCCCAGCTTGGGGTTCTGCCCCGGGCCTACGCCTTTGCCCTGTCCGATGTTGTAGGAGAGCTCTACAGGGCGCTTCTCAACCGCATGCGGACGGGAGACCCCTCCGGAAGCGAGAGGATACTCGGGCAGATGGAGGAAATCTACGAGGGTCTGATGGAGCTCGACTTTCCGCAGTCGGTTCTCCCGGGCATGAAGCACAGGCTGGACCGGGTCAGGAGGATAGTCGAGCAGGCCAGGAGGGACCTCACGATCGCGTTCGCGGAGGGGTGAAGGAACTTGCCTTTTGACGTGAGGAGGCTCCGGGAGCTGGCGGAGAGGGACTTCAGGCTGGCTTGGGAGGAGGGTGGAAGGCTCGTGAGGAGGAGCGGACGGGTCTTCGAGCTGCGGCCGGACGGGAAGCCGAACCCGCTATTCGAGCTGGTCCAGAGGATGAGGCAGGCGCTGGTGAGGCTGGGCTTCCGCGAGACGACAGTCCCGATGATCGTGGACAAGAGGGAGGTGTACAGGCAGTACGGTGCGGAGGCGCCGATCATCCTCGACAGGGTCTTCTTTCTGGCCACCCTCGAGCGGCCGGACATAGGAATAGGGAGGAAGAAGCTGGAGGAGATAAGGGGCTTCCTCCCGTCCCTCGACGAGTCAAGGCTGCGGGCGGTCTTCAGGAGGTACAAGCTGGGCGAGGTGTCCGCGGATGACCTGATAGAAACTCTGGCGACGGAGCTCTCGATCTCCGAGCTGGACGCCGAGAGGATTCTCTCCCTCTTTCCGGAGCTGAGGGACCTGAGGCCGGTTCCGACGGATCTCACCCTTCGCTCTCACACGACCGCCGGTTGGTTCGGGATTCTGGCGGAGCTTTACCTGCGGGAGCCGCTGCCGGTGCAGCTCTTTCACGTCGGTCCAAAGTTCAGGCGGGAGCAGAGGCTCGACGAGACACACCTCTACGAGTCGTGGACCGCGTCGGTTGTCGTGATGGCGAGGGAAATAACCCTCGAGGATGGGATGGAGATAGCGAGGAGGATATTCGCGGAGATCGGGCACCCGCAGGCCGAGATGAGGCTGAAGAGGACGACCTCACGGTACTACGCGCCGGGGACCGAGTTCGAGGTCTTCCTGAGGCATCCGAGGTCGGGACCGGTGGAGGTGGGTGATGGGGGCCTCTACAGCCCTGTCGCGCTGGCGAACTACGGCATACCACATCCCGTCTTCAACCTGGGGATAGGGCTCGAGCGCCTGCTGATGATCGAAACCGGGGAGACGGACATAAGGAAGCTCGTTTACCCGCACCTATACACGCCAGTTGTCCTTCCTGATGAGGCGATGGCCTCGATGGTTCGCGTCTCTCAGGTTCCCCTGACGGACGCCGGGAGGAGGATAGCGGAGGCCGTGCTGGAGGCGGCCAGAAGGCACGCGGACGCGCCGAGCCCGTGCGAGTTTGTCGCGTTTGACGGGGAGGTCGGGGGGAGGAGGGTCAGGGTGAGGCTGGTTGAGCCCGAGCCGGGCAGGAAGCTGGTGGGTCCGGCCGGCTTCAACGAGATATACGTGCTGGACGGGAACGTGGTTGCGGTGCCGCCGACTGGCTGGGAAGAGAACGAGTTCGTCAGGAGGGTCAGGGAGGCGGGCGTCCGCACCGGCATAAGCTTCATGCGGGCCTTTTCGGATCTCGTCGGCAGGAGGGCGGAGATCCTTGCCGAAACCGGAGGAGCGGAGGAGATTCAGGTGAAGAACGTCAAGCAGCCGTCCGACATAAATGTTGAGATAGATGAGGCGGCGAGAAGGTTCATAACCTCCAGCGGGAAGAGGGTTGACGTGCGTGGGCCCTTCTTCACGACGGCGGTTGTGGAGGTTCTCTGAGTGATCGGGGAGAGGGAGTTCCGCGGGTGCGTGGTCGAGCTCGTGAGGCGGGCGGAGACGAGGAGCCCGCCGGATGTGAGGAGGGCCCTCGAGAGGTGCCTAAGATCGGAGCGGTCGAGAATAGCGAAACTCCAGCTTAGGCAGATGCTCGAGAACCTCAGGCTCGCCGAGGAGCTTGGCGCCCCGATATGCCAGGACACGGGAACACTCTCGTTTTTCGTCCGGCTCGGGGAAAGGCCGGACTTCGACATCGTCCGGTCGATAGGGCTGGCGGTCGCACAGGCGGAGGAGGAGATCCCCCTCAGAGTGAACGGGGTCGACCCGATCAGCCGGAGGCCCGTGAGGGGAGGGGTCTGGTCGGTTCACCTGGAGCCGGCGGAGGAGGGGCTCGAGGTCGGTCTGCTCGTGAAGGGCGCCGGGACGGAGAACTTCTCCCGGCTTTTCATGCTGCCGCCCTCCGAGCCGGAGGAGAGGATATGTGGAGCGGTTCTCAGGGTTCTGTCGGAGGCCGGCGGGAAGGTGTGCCCCCCCGTCACTGTCGGAGTCGGTGTCCGGGGTGAGCCTTCCCGGGCCGGCTTGGTGGCAAGGCCGGGGGTGGGGGCGGGGGGGGGACGGGGGGCGGGGGGGGG
>CAZZKZ010000047.1:0-1750 GCA_964654915.1 Hadarchaeota archaeon (SeqCode) | reverse complement strand
AAGACGGTGGTGAAGGAGGGGTGGAAAATTTTGCCGTTCAATTTGAAAGGGTGGAGAGTGGAGAACTCTCGGCAGAGGCGGATTTCAGCCACCTTGCGGCGCCGCTGAAGCGGGTTCGTCTGGCGCTCCTCGAGAATGTTGAAAACGCCGGGATTTCCGTTGTGCCGCTTCCGGGCAGACCGCCGGACCTTCCGCCGGTGGAGGGCTTTGATGTCTACGGCTACGCTGAGATATCCGTTTCGATTCCGGAGGAGCTGATAGCGCGGGCTGAGCTGGAGTTCTCCCTTCCCAAGTCCCTGATTGAGGCGAGGGGCGTGATCGAGAACTCCGTCCGCCTCTTCAGGTTCCACGGCGGAAGCTGGCAGGAGCTCCCGACCTCGAAGGTCCGGGAGAACGGGGAGGAGGTCCTCTTCAGGGCGATTACCCCCGGTTTCTCGACCTTTGCCTACGCCTACGTTTCCAGCGAGTTCATCTATGAGGGTCAGACCAGCGGAGTCTCCGGAGCTCAGGCAGATGACAATGTGTACGAAAACATACACGAAACCCTGCCCTACTCCTACTTCTACGCGGAGTCGCTTCCGGAATCTTACACTGGCAGTACGACCTACGTTGACAAGGTCTCTCTCACTTTCACGCCGGAAAGCAATTCCACGTACCTCATTGTGGCATCTTGGCTCATGGCCAGGTCGTCCACGAACAGACAGGTTTACGCCAAGCTGAGAAGGACGACCGGGACCCCGAAGGACTTCAACGAACTCGTCTACCGGCCCAAGGACACCACCGACTACATAAGCGGAGGAGCAATAGGGATTGACAACTTCGGGATCTCGCCTAGTTCGCAGACGTACAAGATCCAGTTCCGCACCAACGATGGCATAGGCTACTCCTACATAAAGGAGGCGAAGATCTTTGCCATCAGACTGGGGCCGAACGATGTTTACGCCCAGAGCGAGGCCCGGTCAACCACCAGCTCCACAAGCTGGCAGACCAAGGTATCCCTAACGTTCACTCCTCCGTCGGCGGGAGACTATCTCGTAATAGCCACGGCCACGGCCGATGGCAACTCTACCTCTTATGACTTCAGAGTGAGGCTCGTCATCGACGGTATGCCATACAATGAGGTCAACATAGAGCCCGTCTACTCGCAGAGCCGCTACCTGTGGGCCGCCGTCAAAAGGGTCTCACTATCTGCCAACTCCCACACGATTTCAATTCAGTGGTGTTCGGAGAGCACCGGTGCCATTGCCGGGATTGCCCACGCCCGGATAGTTGCCCTCAGGCTCGACAGGTTTCCGGCAGTCTACTATGCAGAAGACGAGTCCAGAAGCACGACGACTTCGACCACATATGAAAAAAAGATAGCTTTAGAGGCGAAAACGGCGATGGTTGATCACTTCATCCTAGGCTGCGCGGGAGTGGACGGGTCCTCCACAATTTACAGCACTTACGTTCGGCTGAGAGATTCCACATCGTACGGTGAGATGCTGATAGAACCGAAGGATACGACTAACCAAGGCTACCAATACTTCTCCGTAAAGAGGGAAACTCCGCAGGTTGAAAAACCCACTTGGGCCATTCAGTACCGCACGGAATACGCCGGAGCCATTGCCGGAATAAAGGACGCCAGAATCGCTGCCCTGCGGCTGGTCCCCGACCGTGCGCAGGGCCCGGCCAAGGGCGGCGCTATCCCCGAAAACCCCCCCCCCTACCAGCCCGGAGCCCAAATACCACCCACCCGGGCACACGCAGC
>CAZZKZ010000046.1:0-4405 GCA_964654915.1 Hadarchaeota archaeon (SeqCode) | reverse complement strand
GCTGGCCTCCAGTGATGTCCTCCCGGAGCACGGGAGGGAGGCGAAGGCGGATGTTTCCCCCGAGGTCGGGCGCGATGCGATCGAGGGGCTGGGCCTCCACGAGAGGCTCCTCCTGCTTGCGATCGCGAGGAAGCTGAGGGTGTCCGGGGCCGCTTACGTGCTGACGGGCGAAGTGAGGGAGAGCTACGAGGCGGTCTGCGAGGAGCACGGGGAGAGGCCGAGGGCCCCGAGCAAGATGTGGGAGCACCTGAGGAGGCTCTCCTCGCTCGGGATGATCGACCTCAGGCCTTCCGGGAAGGGGCACAGGGGGAGGAGCTCTAGGGTAAGCATACCGGACGTGCCCGTGGCCCTGCTCGAGAGGGAGACAGAGAGGACCCTGGGCCGGGGCGGACGCCAGGCCGGTTAACTATTTTCCCTCCAAGTGAGAGACTTACGAGGGGTCGTGGGGTAGCTTGGCCTATCCTTCTGGCTTTGGGAGCCAGAGACCTGGGTTCAAATCCCGGCGACCCCACCACCGCGTAATTTATTATGGAGGAAGGAAGAGTTTCACGCGATGGTGAACAGGACCGCAGCCGCGTCGTTCCTGCTCCTGGCGGTACTCCTGCTTCCGGTCACCCCCTCGCTGACCCGGGGTCTGGAGAACATCGGGGCCGACATCACGGTTGAGCTGACGGTGGAGGGCAGGTGCAGAATAGACGTCGTCGCCTCGGCATTCACCGCCGAGCCGCCGCAGATGGAGGACTTCCCGGTCTCGGAGGCGAGGTTGACGGTGAGCGTCTCCTCGCCGTCCGCATCGGCCCTCAGCGTGCGGCTTTCCCTCTCGGCCGACCTCAGGGAGGTCCCCGCGGAGATTTCGGGGCTGACGAGGGACGCCATAAACGCGCTCATCTCCATGAGCGGAATTCAAGGGAAGTCGATCGGGGAGGCCCTCCGGTCGATCTCCCAGATAGTAGGCCGGGAGGTGCCGGAGACACAGCTTCCGCCCGAGCTTGACCGGTTCGTGATCGAGCGCCTCGAGTGCACAGAGTTCTCCGTCAGCGGGAGGACGGTTACAGGCGAATTCGTCTTGGACCTCTCCGGGGAGATCCCGGAGAACGCCCGCGAGAGGCTTCCGCTTGACCTCGACTTCAGGATCTCGGCGAGCGAACAGCTCCTGGACGTGTCCGTTGAAATCAGGGCGGAGGATGGCAGCCTGACGATGGACCTGAGGGTAAACTCGGCAACCGGCAGGCTGGACGCCTCCCTCTCCTGCGTCTTCGACCTCCCCCTCGAGAACGGCATAGTGGTTTTCCGCGGACTCCCTGAAATCGCGGAGGCCGGAAGGGTGCTCGAAGACATGATTGAGGACATTCTCCCGGCGGCAGACATCACCCTCCGCCTGAAGGTGCCGGAGAACGCATCGGTCGAGGGCCTGCCGTCCGGCTACGCGACCGAGGACGGACAGACCTACTCATGGTCGGGGTCCTCCGCCTCAAGCGCCCTCCTCTCGATTCTGGGGGGCGAGTCCGCACCGTCCGTCTCCTATGTGCCATCCGCCGCCGAGCCCTCAATCCTTCTGCCGGCCTTGGCTGCAGCGGTCGTCGCGGTCGTGATAGTTGTCGTCCTGCTCCTCGTGAGGAAACGGTGACCACCCGCTAACTTTAAAAGACCGGGCAATCACGGTTTTCAGATGGCTCTGACATCGCTCAAGGCGAGGAAGATCTCGGACAGCCGCGGGAACCCGACGATAGAGGTTGAGGCGGTCGTGTCGGTCAGGGGCAAAAAGTTCGTCGGGAGGGCCGCGGCCCCCAGCGGCGCCAGCAGGGGGAGATACGAGGTCGTGGACTTCCCGGAGGGAGGGGTTGACGCCGCGATCGCAAAGCTCCCGAAGCTGGAGAGGGAACTGAAGAGGCTGAGGAAGCTCGACATCTCCTCCGTCGATTCCCTCCTGCACGAGATCGACGGAACGCCCAACTTCTCCTCAATCGGCGGCAACACGGCCGTCGCCATCTCGATGGCCGTGGCGAAGGCGCTGGCGGCGGCCTCCGGCAAGCCCCTCTTCGCCTACCTGAACCCGAGGGCGGCAGAACTCCCGTTCCCGCTGGGCAACGTCCTAGGGGGCGGAAAGCACGCCGGGAAGATGGCCCCGGACATTCAGGAGTTTCTCGTGGTCTCGGTCGGGGCGAGGACGGTCTCGGAGGCAATCTTCACGAACTCGGCCGTCCACAAGAGGGTCAGGAAGCTGATAGAGCAGGCCGACCCGACCTTCACCGGCGGAAAGGGAGACGAGGGGGCCTGGGCGCCAAACCTCGACAGCCGAAAGGCCCTAGAAATCGTGGCGAGGGCCTGCGAGGAGGTCTCGTCGGAGACCGGTGTTTCCGTCCGTCCCGGCCTGGACGTCGCGGCCAGCAGCCTCTACGACGAGGCGACGGGCAAGTACATCTACAGGCGGGAGGGGAGGGAGAGGTCGGCGGGTGAGCAGATAGACTTCATAGCGGACCTCGTGAGGACGTACGGACTCTTTTACGTTGAGGACCCCATGCATGAGGAGGACTTCGACGGATTCGCCGAACTGACGGCCAAGGTCGGAAAGTCCTGCCTGGTCTGCGGCGACGATCTCTTCGTCACGAACACCACCAGGATAAGGACCGGGCTGGAGAAGGAATCCGCAAACGCGGTCCTCATAAAGCCCAACCAGATAGGGACACTCTCCGACACGCTGGAGGCAATCAAGCTGACGAAGGCGGAGGGCGCGGTTCCGGTCATCTCGCACAGGTCGGGCGAAACTACGGACGAAACGATCGCCCACCTGGCGGTCGCCTGGGGATGCCCGATGATAAAAACAGGGGTCGTGGGAGGCGAGAGGATAGCGAAGCTTAACGAGCTCATAAGAATATGGGAGACCTTGGGAAAGAGGGCGAAGATGGCCTCCCTCCCGGTCAAATGATGTCTTTTATTCGGGCCCGCTGCCTATATTCTGAGGGATGTGCAGATGGCATCTGAACCTGCGAAGACAAGGCTGGCCGAGCTCGAGGTGTACATTGCCCACGGAGTGCACATAGGGACGAGGCAGAGGACGGGCAGCATGAGGAGGTTCATCTACAGGGTCAGGCAGGGAGTGAACATCCTGGACGTGGAGAAGACGGACGAGAGGATAGCCGTGGCGGCCAGATTTCTGGCGAGGCACGACCCGAAGGATGTCGTCGTCGTTTCGGCCAGACAGTACGGCCAGTTCCCCGTGAAGAAATTCGGGGAGGTCACCGGCGTGAGAACAATAATCGGGAGGTTCATACCCGGAAGCTTCACCAACCCCCACCTCAGGTTCTTTTGCGAGCCCAAGGTTCTGGTCGTCACGGACCCGCTGGCGGACGAGCAGCCCCTCAGGGAGGCCGCGGAGATAATGATCCCGACGGTGGGGATATGCGACTCGGACAATGAGACGGCCGACATAGACCTCATAATCCCCGCCAACAACAAGAGCAGAAAGTCCTTGGCCTTCGTCTACTGGCTGCTCGCGAAGCAGCTCCTGACCGAGCGGGGCGAGGTCACGAAGGACAAGCCCTTCACGCTTAAGGTAGAAGATTTCGAGCCCAAGCTCGGTGAGAGGAGTTGAGGCGTCCAGCGGTGGCCGGGCAGTTTTACGCGGGCTCCAGGGGGGCCCTGCTGAGGCAGATAGAGGGGTGTTACCTCCATCAGCTCGGACCCGGGAGGCTACCGAAGCCGGGCAGGGGTGAGAGGAGGATAGTCGGGATGGTTTCCCCCCACGCCGGCTACATGTACTCCGGCCCGGTCGCGGCCCACGGGTTCTTCAGATTGGCCTCCGACGGCATGCCGGAGAGCGCGGTGATAATAGGACCCAACCACACGGGGATGGGAAGCGGGGTTTCCCTGATGGAGTCCGGCGAGTGGGAGACGCCGCTCGGGAGGATGAAGATCGACGCGGAGCTGGCCCGCCGCATACTGGACGAGTCAGACATCATAGACGCGGACGAGGAGGCGCACATCTACGAGCACTCGGTGGAGGTCCAGCTGCCGTTCATCCAGCACATCTTCGGCGACAGGCTGAGGTTCGTCCCGATATGCATGATGTTTCAGGACGAGCGGACGAGCTTGGAGGTCGGAGAGGCGATAGCGAGGGCGTGCTCGGGCAGGGATGTCCTGGTGATCGCCTCGACCGACTTCACACACTACGAGCCGCAGGAGGTGGCCAGCAGGAAGGACGGGATGGCGATCGAGAGGATAGTCGCGATGGACGCGCGCGGCTTGATCAGGCTGGTCGAGGAGGAGAACATAACCATGTGTGGGAGCGGTCCCGTTGCGGCCATGCTCACGGCGTGCGGCGGGATGGGCGCGAAGAGAGCTGAGCTCCTCAAGTATGCGACGAGCGGCGACGTGGCGGGGCTGATGGCGGAGGTCGTCGGCTACG
>CAZZKZ010000045.1:0-5290 GCA_964654915.1 Hadarchaeota archaeon (SeqCode) | reverse complement strand
CGCCCCGACGTGACCTCCCCCCCCCAGTCTGCAGCGTGGGGGGGGTAGCGGTGGGGGGAGCTCCGGCGCTCCTGCGCGGCATGGGGATGGGGGCCGCGGGCGGTCTTCTACTTCTGGTTTGTGGTGTTTTCGACATCCTCGATGGGGCAGTCGCCAGGGTCGGCGGGATGATCACGGCCTTCGGCGGCGTCCTCGACTCGACGATCGACAGGCTTGTCGACTTCGCTGTCCTAGCGGCGGCGGCCTACGGGGGTCTGGCCGAGGCCGGCTGGATCCCGGGCTGGCTGTGGTGCATGATAGCAATTGAGGGGAGCTTCATGGTGAGCTACCTGAGGGCGAGGGCGGAGGCGGCCGGGGCGACCGGGATGGATATCGGAATCGCGGAGAGATCCGAGAGGATCATCGTCCTCGGGATCGGGGCACTGATAGGTTTCCTGAGGTACGCGATCGTCCTCGTCGCGGTCCTGACCAACCTGACCCTAGCCCAGAGGCTGGCGGCCGCCAGAAGAAAGCTGCGCTAGCCCGAGAGAACCATGCAGAGCTTCCTTATGTACCTCTGACCCTCCCTGAGCAGGCGCCTTCCCTTGGGCGTTATCCTGTAGAGGGTCTTCTCCCTTCCGCCGCTCGACCGCTCGGCGGCCACGTATCCGCCCCGCCTGAGCGACCGCAGGACCAGGTAGGATGAAACGACCGGCGGCCTCCAGCCGAACCTGCGCTCGACCTCCTTCATCAGCCCGTAGCCGCACATCGGCCTCTCGCTGAGGAGCTTCAGGAAGTAGGGCCAGAGCATCTCGGCCGTTGTTTTCTTTCTCATCCTCGCGATCGGGGGCTCCACAAAAGAGGGCTCTCCCGCAAACTTTATAAATATTTCACGTTCTGATATATCAGAGGGTGAAATAGTGGGGAGGATAAAGGTCGCGATAGCAGGGGTCGGAAACTGCGCCTCATCCCTCGTTCAGGGGGTAGAGTACTACAAGAACGCCAGGGAGGACGAGTTCGTCCCGGGCCTGATGCACGTCAACTTCGGCGGCTACCACATCAGGGACATAGAGTTCGTGGCGGCCTTCGATGTCGATGCGAACAAGGTCGGGAAGGACCTGGCGGAGGCCATCTTCACCCCGCCCAACTGCACCGTCAAGTTCTGCGATGTCCCGAAGCTGGGGGTGGAGGTCATGAAGGGACCTGTCCTCGACGGTCTCGGAAAGTATCTCACGCCGGTGATTCCGGTTGACGGGGGACAGAAGCCGGTCGACGTTGCGAAGGTCCTGGAGGAGACCGGCGCCGAGATCCTGATAAACTACCTTCCGGTCGGGAGCTATCATGGGACGAGGTTCTACGCCGCCGAGGCCATGAAGGCCGGCTGCGGCTTCATAAACTGCATTCCGGAGTTCATTGTCTCCGACAGGGAGTGGGGCAGGAAGTTCGAGGAGGCCGGCCTGCCCTGCGCCGGCGACGACATAAAGTCGCAGGTCGGCGCGACCATCCTCCACAGGACACTCACAAAGCTCCTGATCGACAGGGGGGTGAAGGTGGAGGAGAGCTACCAGCTGAACATCGGGGGAAACACCGACTTCCTGAACATGCTTGAGGAGGAGAGGCTGAGCTCCAAAAGGGTGAGCAAGACGGAGGCCGTCTCCAGCCAGATCCCCTACGAGGTTCCGCTGCGGATAGGTCCCAGCGACTACGTTCCGTTCCTGAAGGACAGGAAGATATGCTACATCTACATAAGGGGGAGGAAGTTCGGGGATGTTCCGCTCTACATAGACGTGAAGCTCAACGTCGAGGACTCGCCGAACAGCGCCGGGGTGGTCATAGACGCCATAAGGGCCGTGAAGCTTGCGCTGGACCGCGGGACGGGGGGCCCGCTAACGAGCGTCTCCGCGTACTTCTTCAAGCACCCGCCGGTCCAGATGCCCGACGAGGAGGCGAGGAGGGCCGTCGAGGAATTCATAGCCGGGAAGAGGGAGAGGTAGATGTTCGACGTTGTTGTTGTCGGCCACTTCGCCATCGACATAAACCGGTACCCCTGGGGGACGATCGAGAACGCGCTCGGGGGAGCGCCCGTCTACAGCGGGATGACGGCTGTCTCGCTCGGGATGGCGACCGGGATCGTCTCGAAGGTCGGAAGGGACTTCGTCGAACGCTTCCCCCCGCTCTTCAGCAAGCTCGGGCTGGACACGGAGGGGATTCTCGTGAGCGGGGAGAGGACGACGACCTTCGAGAACATCTACGACGAGCAGGGAAACAGGAGGCAGATCTGCAGGCACGTCGGTGACCCGATCCTCCCCGACGACGTCCCCGCATCCTACAGGGAGGCCAGGGCCTTCTACATCTCGCCGATAGCCGGCGAGGTCTCCCCTGATCTGCTGGCCAGCATAAAGACCGAGAAAAACATCGTGGCGCTCGACCCGCAGGGAATCCTCAGGGAAATCGGGAAGGGCGGCGAGGTGAGGGTCGTCAGGAGGGAGCTCGGTGGCTACCTGCGGCACGTCGACATCCTGAAGATAGGGAAGGAGGAGAGCTCCGTCCTCGGGCCAGACCTGAGGTCAGAGATGGAGAGGCTGAGGGAGGCCGGCCCATCCGTCGTGATCGTCACGCGGGGGGACAGACCGGCGTACGTCCTGCACGACGGCGGGTTTTCGGAGGTTCCGGTTCTGAGGGTCGACGCCAGAAGCGTGACCGGGGCCGGGGACGTCTTCGGGGCGGCCTTCGTCTGCAGGTTCCTGAGGAGCAGGGACGCCGTCGACGCGGCCAGGTTCGCCTCGGCCGCCGCCGGGCTAAAGATAAGATATCACGGACCGGTGGGCTTCCCGAGCGAGGAGGAGGTCCTCCGGGCGGTGAAAAACCTTCAGTAGGTCTTCGCGAGGTAGGCGACCTTCTCCGTCTCAGCGCCGCAGTTCACGCACGCGCCCCTCTTTCTCTCCTCCAGCGCCTCGCCGAGGAGCCTTCCCCCCGTCCCCTCCTCGACGGCGGTGCCGCAGCCCTCCGACCCGCACCAGGAAATCCTGACTATCCCTCCCCCCGCCAGAAGCTCCGCGGCCTCCCGGATGCCGCCGGCGTCGCGCACCCTTGACCTGAAAAGGTCCGCCGCCCTCCTCCTCAGGTTCTCCGAGATTTCGTCGAGCAATCTACCGACCTCCGGAGCGAGCTCGCCGAGGCTCGCGGACCTCTTCTCCCCCGTGTCCCTCCTGACGAGGGTGACCCTGCCCTCCCTGACCTCCGAAGGTCCGACCTCGACCCTCAGGGGCACCCCTCTCCTCTCCCAGTAGTAGTACTTGTTTCCCGGCCTGAGGTCCCTGTCGTCGAGGTGGACCCTCAGACCGGCCGACCGCAGGGTCTCGAAGATTTCCCGGGCGGCCCTGTCGACCGACTCGCTCTCACCCTTGAAGAGGACGGGAACTACGACGACCTGGATTGGGGCGATGATGGGCGGCAGGCAGAAGCCGACATCGTCCCCGTGAACCATGAGAACCGCCGCTATCACGCGCTCGGAGATTCCGTAGCATGTCTGGTAGACGTGCTCGTGCGATCCGTCGACCTTCTCGTACCTAACGTCGTAGACCCTGGAAAAGTTCTGGCCCAGGTTGTGGATGGTCCCTATCTGGAGGGTCCTCCCGTCCGGAGCGAGCGTGTCGAAGGCTATCGAGTAGACCGCGCCCGCGAACATGTCCCACCTCGGTCTCTTCGAGATAATGTAGGGGATGCCAAGAAGGTCGAAGAACCTCCTGTAGATCCCGACGGCCTCACGGACCTGCCGCTCGGCGTCCTCCTCCGTCCCGGGAGCGGGGTGGGCCCCCTCGAAGTCCCCGCCGCCCTCCGGCCCCTGCCGCGCGGCGTCCTCCTCCGTCGCGTGAGCGGTGTGGGCCTCCTTGAAAGTCGTGACCTCGCGCACCCTGATCAGCGGCTTCGTCATCTTCGTCTCGTACCTGAAGACGCTCACTATCTGGTAGACCTTCAGCGGGAGGTCCGCGTGCGACTTTATCCATAGAGCGAACATCGGGTAGATCGCCGTCTCGGATGTCGGCCTGAGGGCGAGCTTCACGTCCAGCGGCTCGCGCCCGCCGTGGGTGACCCAGTAGACCTGCCCCTCGAATCCCCTTATGTGCTCAGCCTCCTTCCTGAAGAGGTCCTCGGGGATGAGGAGGGGGAAGAGCATCTCGCTGTGGCCGCTCTCGTCCAGAAGGCTCCGGAGGATGGAGATGACGCGGCTCCGGATCCTGAACCCGTAGGGAAGCCAGACATAGAGACCCTTGACGGGATACCTGGGGTCGACTATCTCCGCCCTCTCCAGCATCTCGGCAAACCATTCGCTGAACCTCTCCTCCCACACCCTGCGCTCGGCCATCTATCCCCCAGCCTCCTCAAACACCGTCAAGGGAATAAAACCATCCCCATCCACGACAACCATGTCCTCCCATCTGGCTCCTCCCAGTCCCTTCACGTACAGCCCGGGCTCAACGGTTATCACCATCCCCCGCCGCAGGATCTCGCGCGAGGATGGGGAGAGGGACGGCGGCTCATGCACGTCCATGCCTATCCCGTGTCCGGTCCCGTGCAGGTAGAACGGGAGGAGCCTCTTCCCGACCCTTTTCCTGGCGGCCGCGTCAACATCCTTCGCCCGGGCTCCGTCCCTCACCAGCCCGAGAGAGGCCTTCTGCGCCTCCCTGACGGTGGAGACCAGTCTCTCCAGCCTCCTCGAGGAGCCGACGACGAAGGTGCGCGTCATGTCCGAGGCGTATCCGCGGAAGTAGCACCCGAGGTCGACGACGACCACATCGACCCGGGCGATTCTCCTCTCTGTTGCCCGGGCGTGCGGAAGCCAAGAGTTCTCCCCGGAGGCGACTATGGTTGGAAAAGAGGTTCCCTCGCCCCCGGCTCTCCTCATGGCGTGCTCGGCCTCGGCGGCAAGCTCGAGCTCTGAGATGCCGGGCGATAGGATCTCCGAGATCCTCCTCATCCCGGTGACGGCGAGGGCCGCGGCCCTTCTCATTGTCCTGAGCTCGTCCGCCGACTTCACCATCCTGAGCTCGTCGACCAGCTTCGGCAGCCTCCTGTAGCCCGCCCTGAATGACCTCCTCAGCGCGTGAACGATTTCCGGCGGGGCGCTGTCGTAGCCGACAGCTCTGGCACCCAGCTCACCCAGGCAGTCGGCCAGAAGCTCCCAGGGCTGACGGAAGAAGACCCTCTCGCCCGGCATCAGGGGGGACCTCCAGCCGGAGAACGCCCTCACGTCCTCTATCCAGCTCTCCCTCCTCGCCCTCTCGAGCTCCAGCCGGCTGCAGACCAGGAT
>CAZZKZ010000044.1:0-1871 GCA_964654915.1 Hadarchaeota archaeon (SeqCode) | reverse complement strand
GACCTTCCCCGCGATCTCTTCGACCAGGCCCGCCGGCGGGATGTTGCCTGTGGGGTTATTCGGCCTCCCGATGAAAGCCATCCTGCACCCTCTGGCTTTCTCAGCCATGTCCCACGCCCATTCAAAGCCCGACATGTGACACAGGCCCGGGCCCCCGCCGTAGAGACGGCTCACGATCTCGTAGATCGGGAAGGATGGCTGCGGGATGAAAACCCTTTCCCCTTCGTCCAGAAAGGCCCTGGCTGCCAGATCCATTATCTCGTCGGAACCGTTGCCGACAAGAACGCAGTCCGGCGAAACGCCGAGGAACTCCGAAATCATCTCCCTGAGGTCCCGCGACGTCGGATCGGGATAGACCGAAAGCCTGCTGATCTCCTTCTTCAGCGCGGCCAGGACTTCTGGGGATGGACCGTACGGACTCTCGTTGGAGGACAGATTCACGTAGCGCTTTGCCTCCTCGCCGTAGGCTTTTGAATAGGGATAAAGCACCCCGGACTCTAGGAACTTCCTGACCCTTCTGGACAGACCCTTCATTTCCTCCCCCCCACCAGAGATCTCTCGAAGTCGAGCTCTGTCGGCAGACCAGATATCCTGACAGCCTCGTTTGCCTCCTCCAGCGACCTAGTGTTCAGCAGCTTTTTGGCAACCGGATTTATCCTCTCCAGCACAACCGCGGGATCTATGAAGAACATTATCTTGGCTAGGGGCGTGACCTCGGCCTCCCTGCTCCCTCCCCTTATCCTGAACCGGCCTGACTCGCCTCTCCAAGCGGCCAAGATGAGCCTGCTCACCTCCGACTGCGTTTTCGGAACGATCTCCTCCATCATCCTCGCATCCTCCGGCATCACAGCCTCTGCCCCCTGGATGCCGCCGAACTTGGCCACCTTGGACAGCTGAAGGAGAAATTCCTCGAGGGTCAGCTCTCCGTCAGTGCAGCAGCCGATCACCGCCAGAAGGCTGGGCAGGCCGAGACTCGCAATCGCGGCGAGCATTATGCTGTCGAGCAGAAGGCTGCGCACGTTTCTCTCCGAGCCCGAGGCCAGAACATCCCCGCCGCCGTCCACTCCGACGACGGCGTCCAGCTCTAGCTTCTTCGCCGCACTCAGAAGCCCGTCCACAAGTCCGCGGACACCGAGGTTCGGGTCCAGAAGGAGAACCCTCTCTTTCAGCTGCTCGGAGACGATGGACGCCGTGAACCTGACGCCTTTCTTTGACACGGTGTCTCCGGAGGCAAGGGCCGAGGTTTCAGACAGACGCTCTATGTTCATGATCTCGTCCAGCCGCCTGGCTCCGGGTTCCGGGTCCACCACATACCTCTCCCAGGTGGTTGAACCCAGCACCACCCGCAGCCCCTGCCTTCTCAGGTAGTTCCTGATCGGGATTGAGCTGACTATGTCTCCCCCTCCGCCTATGCCCACGACCAATGCAGACCTTGCAGATCTCAGGTTCCTGGGTAGCATGTGCACCCTTTGATTCTTTTGTTTTGAGTATATAAAGTTTATCAATTGGTCTATTTTGGTAAACAAAATTTACTTAAAGCGTAAAATTTTTAAACAATAAAAATACCATAAATTGGTATGAAGCTGGACGATATCGATAGGGGTATACTCCGGATAATGCAGGAGGATGCACAGACCCCCTATTCAATCATTTCGGAGAAGCTGGGGGTGAGCAAGGCGACCGTCCACAAGAGAGTCAGGCGAATGAGGAGCGAGGGAATCATAAAAGGGTTCGCGGCGATCATTGATCCGGCCGCAGTCGGGAAGGGGATCAAGGCGTTTGTGGGGGTCTCCACAAGCCCCGGCGGATGCCCGCGGGGTATCGAGGGGCTTGGCAGGAGGCCCGGGGCGCTCGCACTGCAGGCGGGGGGG
>CAZZKZ010000043.1:0-8996 GCA_964654915.1 Hadarchaeota archaeon (SeqCode) | reverse complement strand
GACTACCTTGGGTTTGACGTGTGGTCCCTTGGGAAGCCTGAAACTCTGGACAATCTCCCCCCTCCCCATGAAGTCCCTGAAAAATACCCTGAGGGAAATCAAGTTATTTGCGTAAGTCCTAGGACTCATTCCCCTGAACATGGAGAGGTAACTCCTGATGTCCTCGTCTGTCACCTCGGTTGGTGTCTTTCCGGTTTTCAGCAGGAAGCGTCTGACGTGACTCACGTGTAATTTGACGGTCCTCTCCATCAAATGTAAATCTATCTCACAGAACTTCTTGAACCTCGACAGGACTTCATCGATAGAAAACGGATGGATTGAGGTTCTCGAGTCTGGCGCCTTACCTGGCTTGGCTACCCCGGCTCCAAGAGCAAGTTAACCGTGAAAGAGGATATAATGTTTGAGCTCCCGCTTCAGTACAGAAAGTCCGCGAGGCTCCTCTGCCTGACCTCGTCGCTCTCGAAGACCGACTCTATCTCCCTCTTCATCAGGAGGAGCCTCTGCCTCGTGTAGTCGCTCACGGCGTACTTCTCCGCGATCTCGGAGGCCATCCGCAGATACTTCTCTATGTTTCCCCTCGAGACGGTCAGGATTATCTTTCCCCCGCACTCGCAAGCCCCCCTGAGCGGCATCCTCCTGTACTTCCTGTTGCAGACCACGCACCTGAACTTCTGCGAGGCGAACGTCCTCATGTTTCCCCTCATGTCCCTGAGGAAGTGGTGCTCGATGACCATCTCCGCGACCATCCTCTCGTCCACGGCCCTTATGAGCCTGGCAAGCTCCAGCTGAATCTTCACCTTCTCCTCCATCGACTCGAGGGTGGAGTAGGCCGACTCCTTCGGACCCGCGGATATGTCGCCGGTGTCCAGCGTGAAACCGATCCCCTCGTACTGCCTCTCCGTCCCGAGCCTCTTGGCAACGATCTCCATGAACTGGAGGACCTCCTGCAGGCTCCTTCCCTGCCAGGTCGCCTCGTAGAACTCCAGCGGGTACCTCCACATGACATCCATGTTGTGAACCTCCTTGTCCACCTCCTCCGGCTCGACCACCGGATTCAGAACGAGCGGGGCGTCCATCCGCCCGCCCCTCGAGGCCGGCAGAAACCTCCTGCTGAAGTTTATGAGCGGATCCAGAAGGAGCATTATGCAGTCCTCGTCCCCGTCGCAGTCCCTCCTCTTCGCCGCGTGGAAGTACGGGTGGGCGTAGTAGACGCTCGCGTCCGTGAACCCTATTATCCTCCCGACTATCCCGACCGACGTGTGCGGGGCGAGCGAGAGGACAAGATGGCCCGCCAGATCCTCAACCGAGCGGAGGCCGTAGAAAGGCTCAAGCCCGTAAAACTTGACGAGCAGGTCGTCCAGAAACTTTGAGACCCTGAAGAGATACTCTGCCGCCCTCCTCGAGATCACGAGGTCCTGCACCTTGAGCTCGACCAGCTGGTCGTCCCTCTCCAGCGGGTTCCCGTGGATATCCCTCTCGTAGCCGAGCTGCCTCAGCCTCTCAACCGGGACGCCGATCTCCCTAGGCCTGAAGTGGGTGAGCGGGACGTTCGTCGCATCGAACCTCACCGTCCCGTCCTTGAAGACGAAGACCCTGTGCTTCGCCCGGAGGATGCCCTTCTCTATCGGCTCCGGAACCTTGCACTCGCTCGTCAGCCCCTGCACTCCCTTCAGGGACGGCGGGGCCTCCTCCCCCAGCCTCTCAAGCGCCTTCCGCAGGAGCTCCCCGACGTTTATCCCCATCCTCGCGAACGGGGACGGCGCCTTCCTGTGAACCGGACATCCGCCGTTCTCCCCGGCCTGACCGCACTCGGGGCACCCGCTGACGTACTCGCCCTCGCCCCCGCAGAAGTCGCACTTCCTGCCGAGAAGCCTCTTCCCGCACTTCCTGCAGACTATGATCGCAACCTCAACCTGGATGTTCCCCTCCCCGGCTGCGTCAAGCAGGCTCCTCTCCCTCCCGCCCTTGAGCCCGACCGGGAAGAGGACGTGGACCGGCGGCTTCATCAGCCTCTCCTTGGCCTTCTCCGGCCTTCCCATCCTAACCCCTATGAAGGTCCCGCCCTTCCTGCGGACGGTGAACGGGGCGAGCTTTGATATGAGGTCGAACGGCTCGCCCGGGGTTGAGCTCCTGTAAACCTCCAGAAATCTTTCAATCGAGAGGCGACCGTCGACCACGAGGCCCAGCGTCTTGCAGAGGGGGAGTGCGTGCTCCTCGATCACCACCTTCCCGTCGACCACCCTGTGGGGAACCCCTATCTCCTCGAGCAGCCTCTTCTTCAGCTCGTCCGGCTCCAGCTCAAGCCTCTCCAGCCAGCCGTCGCTGAAGGTGGCCCTCCCCTCGCACAGCCACTTCGCCAGGTCGGCCAGCTCGTGGACATCCAGGTCCTCGTAGAAGTAGGTGTAGGCGGGGTGAAGGGGAATCCCGAACCTCTCGCTCAGCTCGACGGCGACCCGGGCCGGCGGCCGCGGGTAGGGCGGCGAGGCGTAGAACCTCAGATCCTCCGGGAGCTCGCCGATCGTCCTCTCCACCTCCTGGGCCCACCACTCCTCGCAGTAGCCGGCCGGCATCAGCCTGTGGTTGTTCTCGAGGAACTCGCCGAAGCCGACGACGATGTCGCCGAGGAAGAGAATCTCCGCGATATCATTCTCGACGGCCCTGGCCTCCTCGGCCGACCTCAGCTGGACGACGGAGCCGTCCCTGAGCTTGACCACCGGCCCCTCGATCGAGTCGACCGGGGTGACGGCGCCGCCCTTCCCCGGCCTCTCCGTCTTCAGCTGGGTCCCGACCGCGATGAACCCCCCGCATATCACCATCGTCGCTGGGTGAATGCCGACCGCGGCTATCCCCGTCGTCCTGGACCTGCCGTACCTCAGCCTGAAGCCGCCCCTCGCACCGGAACTCCTCGGGAGAGCGAGGACCGGTCGTCCCCCTATCGTCTCCTCCAGATACTGGTCCGTCCGCCTGAAGGTCTCCTCGACCTTCTCGGCTCCGACCATCTCCGCGAGCCACTCCCAGCCGTCCAGCCCGAGATCCCTCACGTACTTCAGGATCTTCGCCGACTTCTGCATGACTCCCTCGACCAGAACCAGAATCGCCCCTCCCCTCACTCCGTTGTGCTCGACCCTCTCCAGGTTTCTGAAGGAAGAGACCTCTATGTCCTCCGTTGCCTCCCCGGTCACCTCAACCGGCAGGTTCCAGACGTACTTTCTTATCTCCTCCGATGATGGCATGTACTGACCCGGGGCGACGTACGACTTGTAGAGCTCCACCTCTTCGACGTATCTCTCGACCTCCTGATCGGTCGGCTTGTAGGGCGAGAGGAAGAGCCTGCGCCTTATGAAATCGGCGACGAGGACGGAGAGGGCCGCCGGGGTCCCACCTGCCGCCCTTATCGGGCTCGCGTAGTAGACCGCCAGATAGTTCGTCCTGTCCTTGTTCTCCTTTATCTTGACCTCGGTTATCCCCTCGAGCGGAGCCACCACCACTCCCTCGGTCAGGATGGCCAAGGCCGTCCTCAAAGCCTGCTCGGCGAGTTTCTCCCTGCCCTCCCCACCGCCGAGCTTTCCCTCGACTATCATCTCCGCTATCCTGAAGGCGACCTTCTCCTTCTGCTTGAGCTTCTCCAGCAGCTCCCTGATCACCTTCGCGACTCCGGGCGGGCCGACGAGCTCCTCGACCCTCTGGGCCATGTCCCCGGCCTCCGGGATCTCCACGGAGGGCTCGGGGTCCAGCCCGCGAGACCTCGCCCTGCCGGCGACCTCGTAAGCCCTTCTTATCCCCCGCGCAAGATCCTCGAAGTACCTCATCATCTCAGGAGACGCCTTCATCCGCAGAAACCTCCGCCAGAGAGTTAAAAACGAAATCGGGCCCGGGCCCGCCGGCCGCCTTCAGGTCCGACCGCCTGCAGACGCCGGTCAGGACCAGCCCGGTCTTTATCCCCGCGGCCCTTCCCGCCGCAACGTCTGTGTCCAGCCTGTCCCCTATTATCACCGCCCTGCTCCTCCTGACCCCCGCCAGTCTTAGACCGAGCTCCAGCATGACCGGTGACGGCTTCCCGACCACGACCGGAGATCTTCCCGTGCTGGTCGAGAGGGCGGCAACTATCGCGCCCGCGCCCGGCGCTAGGCCCCGCTCGGTCGGATAGGTGGAGTCGGAGTTTGTCGCTATGAACTCCGCACCCGACCTGATGGCAAACGCGGCCTCCGCCAGCCTGCCGTAAGTCAGGCGCCTGTCCAACCCCACGACCACGTGCGTGGCCTCCTCCGCCCGGTCGACCGTCTTCAGACCGGCATGCTCCAGCTCCTCGACCAGACCGCGCTCTCCAACGACGAGGATTCTCGCGTCGGGGGCCCTCTCCCTCAGGAAAACCGCGGAGGCGTAGCCGGAGGTGAGAATCTGACCCGGCTCCGCCCTGATCCCCATCCTCGCCAGCTTCCTGACATAGCCCCTCCTGGAGAGCGTCGAGTTGTTGGTCAGGAAGAAGACCCTCCTTCCCGCCCTCCTGAGCCCGTCCACGGCCTCCCTCGCCCCGGCGACCGGCGTTTCCCCGATGAACACGACGCCGTCGAGGTCGATGAAAAAGACGTCGAAGTCGAGCATGCCGCGGCGCCTCACATGAACTCCTTCACCGTGAACTCGTGGGTCATGAGGTTCACGATCGGGACCTTCCCCGGAGTCGGAACCACGCCCAGCTTTTTCATGTACTCCGTCCTCTCCTGGAAGGTCCCCGAGTTTACGAGCAGGACCTCCTTGTACCTCTCGCAGCCATAGATGTGAACGTGGCCGGTGTGAATCACGTCAGGAATATCGTCGATCACCAGCAGGTCCTCCCTCTCGGGGGCGAAGAGAACCTTTCCGCCGTAGACGGGGGCCAGGTGCCTCTTCTCGAGCATCAGCCTCATGAGGTCCGTCGGTTTCTCCCTCCTCACCCCCGGAACCATGCCGACGAGATCATCAAAGCTCCTGCCGTGGTACACCAGAACGTGGACGCCCTCTATCGAAACAAGGGCGGGGTTGCCCACCATCACCGCCTGAAGGTCGTAGATCGCCGGGCATATTTCCTTCGGGATCGCCGGCTGGGGTTCGGCCATCCTCACGGCGTCGTGGTTGCCGGGCGAGATCACGACGGTTACGTGGTCCGGGAGGTCGGCCAGCAGCTTCGCGGCCGTCTCGTACTGCCTGAATATGTCCGGGATCAGCAGCTCGTCGTACTGCTCCGGATAGATCCCTATCCCGTCGACCAGATCTCCGGCTATCACGACATACTTGACCATGCCCGCCAGCTCCCTCTCCTTCTCCGTCTCCCCTCCGCCCTTCAGCCACCTGACGAACCTGGCGAAGACGTCCTCGAGGAACTTGTCGCTGCCTATGTGAAGGTCTGAGATCAGGGCGGCCGCGGCCGGGACCTCGGCCTTCCTGACCTGCCTGACGACCGGCGCGCCCGGCCACTCTATCTGGTCCGCGAAAATCCTGAGCCTCCCGCCGTATCCCTTTGTGACCTTGCCCTGCACGCCTATGACCTCATCCGGAACCACATGGTCCGCCCTCTCCAGAACCTTCCTGTTCACCTTCGTGGCCAGAACCGTGACGGACCCCGTGGAATCCTCCAGCTCTATCGCCACCGTTCCCCCCTTCAGCCTCCTCTTCTCCAGAACCATCCCGATCACGGCGACCCTCTCGTTCTCGTATCTCCCCAGAGACGAGATCGAGACGGCGTGCTCCATCCCCGGCCTGCTCCGCAGAATCCTCGAGAGCTTCTCGAACCTGCTCGTGAATATCCTGTGAAAGTCCTCGGCCGTTCCCTTTCCGAGGCTCCTTCCGGTGACGTCCTTGAGAACCTCCAGCCTTCCCTCGTGCTCGGCGGAGACGGGCCTGAACTTGTCGTGGACGAGCTCCCCGACCTGCGGGCTGGGAGGCTCCGGCTCGGGCGGCTTCTCCTCCGGCCTGATCAGCCTCCTGACCGTCTCGGCGTCGACGATGCCCCTCAAAACGTTCGCGGACCTCAGGTCGCCGATGACCCTCTCGATCGTCGCCTCGACGTTCGGGCAAGAGAGGAGGAGGCTCAGGGCGCCCTCCGTGAGGATCAGGCTCTCCCGGGCGAACCTCCTGGCGATGTCTGCGCTCTCCAAGATGGCCTCACCTCACCTGAGGGGGATCGTCAGGAGATCCGAAGCCGGAGCGGCCAGCATTGCGTCCTCCTGGATGACCGCCTGGACCTGCAGCGGGTGAACGTTCAGCTTGACCTCCTTCGTCCTTCCGTACCTCCCCTTGTTGACTATCTTCGCGTCGATTATCCCGAGCAGGTCGAGCTCCGAGATGAGGTCGCTCACCCTCCTCCTGGTCAGCGGCTCCATCCCGGTCCTGTGGCAGACGTCCCTGTAGCACTCGTAGACCTCGCCGCTTATGACCGGCCTCGGCCTCCTCTGGGCGAGCAGGGAAACCGCCAGGAGGACGAGCTTGGACTGTAGCGGGAGCGTCCTGATTATCTCGACCATGTGATCCTGCTCAAGCCTCTCGTGGGCCTTCCTCACGTGCTCGACCGTGACCTGCTCGGCCCCCTCCGCCTCGGCCGTCTCCCCGGCCACGCGCAGGAGATCCAGCGCCCTCCTGGCGTCGCCGTGCTCCCTCGCCGCGTACGCCGCGCAGAGCGGAATGACCCCGTCGGCGACGACTCCCTCGCAGAAGCTCATGCTGGCCCTCTCCTCCAGGATGTCGCTCAGCTGCTTTGCGTTGTAGGGCGGGAATATCACCTCCTCGCCGCCCAGGCTGCTCCTAACCCTGGCGTCCAGCAGGTCCATGAAGTTGAGGTTGTTCGAGATGCCAATCAGGCACGTCTTCGCCTTTCTCAGCTCGAGATTCATCCTCGTTAGGCTGTAGAGGACGTCGTCGCCGTCCCTCCTCACTAGCTTGTCTATCTCATCCAGGACCACGACGTGGAGCCCGCCCTCCATTTCCAGAATCTTCAGGAGAGTTCTGTAGACCTCGTCAACCGGCCACCCCGTCTTCGGAATCCTCGGGAGATCCGTTCGATTCGGCCCGTTGTTCATCCGCTCGAGGAGGCCCTCGGCCAGCGAGGCGAGGACCCTGTAGTGTGTGTTGACGATCTCGCAGTTGAGGTAGACAACGCTCGTCCTCAGCGGAGCCCCGGCGCTCGCAGCCTCTAGCTCCCTCCCGACGTACCTCACTGTCGCGGTCTTCCCCGTCCCCGGCTTGCCGTAGACGAGGATGTTCGATGGGGTCTCCCCGCGGAGGGGTGCGGCCAGAATTCTTGCGAGCTGTCTGACCTGCTCATCCCTGTGGAGGAGCCTGTCCGGGACGTACGTGTGCCTCAGAAACTCCCTGTTCCTGAAGATCTGCCTTGACCTCATTATCTCCTCAAACGGGTTCCTCTGCACCAACTCGGGTCACCTCCTCTCCGGTCCGAAAGAGATCCACCATCCACCTCTCCACGATCGGGAAAATCACGTTCACGAGAAGCCTCTCCTCCGGGGGCACGTCCGGCACGTCCTCGGGCGAAAAGATGAACCTGAACAGCTTCATAACCCTGCGGTCGAGGAGGATCCTCAGCTGGGCCTTCATCTGATCGAGGGCTGCCCTGTCCCCCCTCTCCGCCAGATTTCTCAGGGTGTACCTGACCTGCTCGTAAAAGTTGGCCGGGAGCGGCTGGAGGCCCTGGCCCATCTCCTCCGCGAGGATCCTCTTCTTGAGCTCTATCGGCTGGAGCGTCTCCACCTCCGCCAGGCCCTCCTCCTGGAAGACCTCGGCCTCCCACCGCCAGAGCTCCGCTCTCTCCCCCTCGTCGAAAGGGCCGATCGTTCTCCCGGCGACCTCCAGCTGGTCAACCTCCCTGAGGAACCTGACCGGCAGCTTCATCACTTCACCCTGGCGATCATCCCTTCCCTCGGCGAGTAAAGGATTCCCCTGTTCTTCTCCGTTTCTATCACCCACTCGACAAAGTCCTCGTCTATCTTCTGCGACAGGGCCATGCGCTTGACCTGCTCGATCGGGGCGGCCCCGCCGTACTCCTTCTCCAGCTGCTCTATTATCTGGAGGACCGTCATCATCTTGTCGCGCTGGCTCTTCGGTATCCCCGTGGTTATCGTGTCTATGTCCACCAGGCCGGTTGAGACGTCGACCCCGACCTGCTTCAGGCAGTAGTCGACCAGGGAAATCGCCTTCCTCGCGTCCTCGACCGTTACCTTCTGGCTGAACCTGAGCCTCGCGTGGGCCTTGGCCAGCCTTATCATCGACTCGAGCTGCCTGACCGTCATCGGAAGCGGGTGTCCGCTCTGGGCCGCCAGCTTTCTCTGCCTCGTGTAGAAGTCGGCGATGACCTGCTGGGCCTCCTTGTCCGTGAAGGTCGGGTGGATGTTCTTGCGGGCGTAGATTATCATCTTCCTCAGGAGTTCCGGCGGGATCGGGGCCTTGACCGACTTTGGCTTGGAGTGGAGGGAGATGACGTGCTTGGTCAGCCGGGAGTCGTCGACCTCCTTCGGGTCGTCGCGGAGGATGAAGATGAGGTCGAACCTCGAGAGGATGACCGGGTCCAGCGGGATCTGGCTGGCGTAGTTGATGTTCGGGTCGAACCTCCCTCCCTTCGGGTTTGTTGCCGCCAGGACGGCCGCCCTCGTGTTCAGCCTCGCGACTATCCCTGCCTTCGCTATGCTTATCGTCTGCTGCTCCATGCTCTCGAGGATGGAGGCGGAGTCCTCCTTGTCCATCTTCTCGAATTCGTCGATTGCCGCAAGCCCGCCGTCGGCTATGACGAGGGCTCCGGCCTCAAGCATCCATCCCTTCCCTATCTCATCCCTTACGGCGGTTGCCGTAAGCCCGGCGCTCGTGGACTTCATCCCGGAGGTGTAAACACCGCGGGGGGCGACGTTGGACACCCAGTTGAGGAGCTGGCTCTTCGCCGTTCCCGGATCGCCGCTCAGCAGGATGTGTATGTCCCCGCGGATCCTTGTCCCGTCCGGCAGCTCGACCGGGTCGCTGCC
>CAZZKZ010000042.1:0-6253 GCA_964654915.1 Hadarchaeota archaeon (SeqCode) | reverse complement strand
GGCGACGGCATAGGGCCGGAGGTCATCCGCGAGGGTGTGAAGGTCCTCCAAGCAGTCCAGGACACGCTGCCCGACGTGAGATTCGACTTCACCTACTTTCCTTACGGTGCCGACCACTACCTGAGGACCGGCGAGACTATCACCGAGGACGGCCTCAGGGAACTCTCAAAGTTCGACGCCATCTACCTCGGGGCCCTCGGAGACCCGCGCGTACCGCCGGGGATTCTCGAGCAGGGCATTCTCCTCCGGATAAGATTCCACTTCGAGCAGTACGTAAACCTGCGCCCGGTCAAGCTCTATCCCGGGGTACCCTGCCCGATCGCCGGAAAGGGACCGGAGCACGTGAACTTCTACGTCGTGAGGGAGAACACGGAGGACTTCTACGTCGGGATAGGCGGAAGGGTCTCCGGGAAAAAGAAAATGGAGCACGAGGTCAGGCGCTCAATCTACTCGGTGAAGTTCGGTCTGGACGTGGAGGCTGAGGGTGACGAGCTGGCCTACCAGATCGGGGTCGTGAGCAGAAAGGGCGCGGAGAGGGTGATAAGGTACGCGTTCGAGCTCGCGAGGAAAAAGGGAAAGAGGAGGGTCACCTCGGTCGACAAGGCGAACGTGCTGACCCACGTCTACTCCCTCTGGCGGGAGGTCTTCGAGAAGGTCGCCAGAGACTACCCGGACATAGAGACGGAATACGCTTTCGTGGACGCGATAACGATGTGGTTCGTCAAAAATCCGGAGTGGTATCAGGTCGTCGTCACCCCAAACATGTTCGGAGACATAATAACCGACCTCGGCGCGATGATTCAGGGCGGCCTCGGCCTTGCCCCGGGCGGCAACATAAACCCTGGGGGAGTCAGCATGTTTGAACCGATCCACGGTTCCGCCCCGAAGTACGCGGGAAAGAACGTGGCCAACCCGATCGCCACGATCCTGGCCGGCCAGCTCATGCTCGAGCACCTCGGCGAGCAAAAGGCGGCGGACCTCGTGGAGGCCGCGGGCGTCGAGGGTCTGAGGGAGGGAAAGGTCAGGCCCAGGGACCTCGGCGGGTCCTCGACAACCTCCGAGGTCGGAGACGCCGTTGCGTCGAAGGTGAGGGAGGCCGCCGGGACCTGAGCCTTAATATGCGGGGCATGCGAGGTCTAATAGATGCAGGAGAAAGCCCAGGCCCTGCTTGAGGCCCTTCCGTACATCCAGCAGTTCCACGGCGAGATAATCATCATCAAGCTCGGCGGCAAGATCCTGGAGAACGAAAAGCTCCTCCAGCCGGTGCTCCAGGACATCGTTCTCCTCAACCTGCTCGGCATGAAGGTGGTCGTCGTCCACGGCGGAGGCCACGAGATAAGCGAGGAGATGAGGAGGATGGGGATAAAGCCGAAGTTCGTCGAGGGCCTCCGCGTCACCGACGAGACGACGATGGAGATTCTCTACGAGCAGCTCGCCGGGAAGCTCAACAAGCAGATGGTCCTCGGCATAAACAAGATATGGTTCGAGAGCAAGCAGAGGAGGAAGGACGAGCACCCGGTCGGTCTGGCCATCGGCCTCACCGGCATGGACGGCGGCCTGATAAGGGCGAGAAAGCTGATCTACAAGACGACCACAAGCAAGGGAAAGGAGGTCGAGATCGACCTGGGCCTGGTGGGGGAGGTCGAGAAGATAGACACGGGGCTCATCCACAGCCTCCTCAAGGCCGGGAAAATCCCGGTCATCGCCCCCATCGGCGTGGACTCGGAGGGCAGGAGCCTCAACCTGAACGCTGACACGGTTGCGGCCGAACTCGCCGTGAGCCTGAAGGCCAAGAAGCTCATACTGCTGACGGATGTCCCCGGCGTCCTGAGGGATCCGAACAACGAGAGCTCCCTGATTTCGGTCCTCACAGTCGATGAGGCGCAGAAGCTCATCAAGGAGGGCGTGATAAAGAAAGGAATGATCCCGAAGATAGAGGCCTGCGTGAGGGCAATCCAGGGAGGGGTCGAGCGCTGCCACATCCTGAGCGGTCTCGTCCCCCACTCCGTCCTTCTCGAGATACTGACGGACAAGGGAGTAGGCACGATGATCGTCGGGGGACAGCCTTGAGGGTTCAGGAGGCCTACCTTCGCCGCATCGCCAACACCTACGGCAGGCTGCCGCTGGTCTTGGTGAGGGGGAGGGGTGCGTACGTCTTCGACGAGAGGGGGCGGAGGTACCTCGACTTCGTCGCCGGGGTCGCCGTCTGCTCGCTCGGTCACTGTCCCCCTTCGGTTGTGAGGGCCGTCCGCAGGCAGCTCGGCCGCCTCATCCACGTCTCTAACCTTTATTACACGCGCGAGCAGCTGGACCTCGCATCCGCCCTCTGGAGCGTTACGCCCGACGGGATAGAGAAGTTCTTCTTCTGCAACTCCGGGGCGGAGGCGAACGAGGGCGCGCTAAAGCTCGCGGTCAAGCACTCCGGCAGGGAGAGAATAGTGGTCATGGAGGGTTCGTTCCACGGCCGCACGGCCCTCACGGTCGGGGCAACTTGGAAGAGGGAGTACCGCGAGCCATTCGAGAAGATAATCCCGAAGGTCTTCGACTTCGTTCCGTTCGGAGATCTGGCAGCCGTCGAGCGGGCGGTGACGGACCAGACGGCCGCCGTGCTTGTTGAGCCCGTTCAGGGGGAGGGAGGGGTCCGGGTCCCGCCAGACGACTTCCTGCCTGGACTGAGGAAGCTGTGCGACGAGAGGAACATCCTCCTCATCCTCGACGAGGTCCAGACCGGCGTCTGCAGGACCGGTCGCTGGTTCGCCTGCGAGCACTGGGGGGTGTCGCCGGACATCATCACGATGGCGAAGGGCCTGGGCTCCGGCTTCCCGATAGGGGCTTTCGGGGCAAGGCCGGAGGTGATGGACTCCTTCTCGCCCGGCGATCACGCGTCGACCTTCGGCGGCAATCCGCTCGCCTGTGCGGCCGCGACGGAAACCCTGAGGACGATGAAGAGAATGAGGATGCCCCAGAGGGTCGAGAAAACCGGCAGGTACTTCATGGCAAGGCTGACCGAGCTCGCGGAGAGGCACCCGCAGATAACAGATGTCCGCGGCATGGGTCTCCTGATAGGTGCGGAGCTTCAGTCGGCAGATCTGGCGAAGAAGGTTCAGATCGAGGTGATGAAAAGGGGCATACTGATAAACGTGACCGCCGAGAGGGTCCTGAGGTTCGTGCCCCCGCTCATCATCGGCAGGACGCACATAGACAGGCTCATAGACGCGCTGGACGTCGCACTCAGGGAGGTGGCGGGATGAAGAGGGATCTCATCGTTATGGCCGACCTGAGACCGGCGGAGGTCCTGGAGCTCGTAAAGGAGGCCCGGAGACTCAAGGCCGAGAGGGGGAGAAGACAGATAAGGGATCTCGAGGGAAAAACCGTCGCGATGATCTTCGAGAAGCCATCGACGAGGACGAGGGTTTCCTTCGAGGTCGGGATAAGAGAGCTGGGCGGCGAATGCGTCTTCCTGAGCTCCCAGGAGATGCAGCTTTCGAGGGGGGAGACGGTCGCGGACACGGCGAGAACCCTCAGCAGGTATGTCCACGGAATAGTGGCCAGGGTCTCCTCCCACGAAAACCTGGTCGAGCTGGCCAGACACAGCACGGTTCCGGTTATAAACGCCCTCAGCCCGGTCGAGCACCCCTGCCAGACCCTTGCGGATCTCCTCACGATTCTGGAGAAGAAGGGAAGGCTGAAGGGCGTGAAGGTGGCGTGGGTCGGTGACGGGAACAACGTCTGCCGCTCCCTCATGGTCGCCTGCGGGATGGTCGGGGCCCACATCAGCGTGGCCACCCCCAGAGGCTACGAGCCGCCGGAGGAAACCGTCAGGAAGGCCCAAGAGTTCGCGGAAAGGTCGGGCAGCAGGATAGAGGTCCTGCGCGACCCGAGGGAGGCCGTGTCCGGCGCCGACGTCGTTTACACGGACGTCTTCGTCTCCATGGGCCAGGAGAAGGAGAGGGAGACCCGGATGAGGGACTTCCGCGGGTTCAGGGTTACGAAGGAGCTGATGTCCGCGGCAAAGCCGGATGCCATCTTCATGCACTGCCTCCCGGCCCACCGCGGAGAGGAGGTCGACGCGGAGGTCATAGACGGTCCGCACTCGGTTGTCTTCGACCAGGCCGAGAACAGGCTTCACGCCCAGAAGGCCCTGCTCAGATTCCTCCTCAAGTGAGGGGTCTTGATTGCCGGGACCTCTTCCCCGCTTCTCACCCCTTCACCTCTGGATGGCCCTGGAGCTCATCGGAAGACACGGGAGGGTCGGGCGCAAGCAGCTCGCCAGAATGATGAAAATCGGGGAGGGGAGCGTCAGGACGATTCTGGAGAGGATGTCCAAGCTGGGCCTCGTCCGGTCGCTGAGGGGCGGCAGCTCCCTGACCGAGAAGGGCAGGAGGGTCCTGGGGTCCCTTCCCAGGGTCATCGAGGCGGACCTTCGCTACCTATCGCTCGCCAAGAAGAGCGCGGTGACGGTCGTGCCCGGCGGAGCCCCCCGCGTTTCCTCTGGGATCGAGCAGAGGGACGCCGCCGTCAGGGCGGGTGGAAGGGGGGCAACCGTCCTAATCTTCAGGAATGGTAGGCTCAGGTTCCCCGACGGGCTGGAGGTCGAGAGGGAGGCGGACAAGATCCTCAGCCTCGCGAGCCCCTCCGAGGACGATGCTGTGCTGATCGGGTTCGGGGATGACGGGGTCTCCGCCCGGCTCGCGGCCATGGCGGCAGCCGTCTCCCTTCTTCCCCCGAAGGTCCTGAGGGAGCTGGAGGGACGTGGGCCGGCAGCCGGTGAGTAGAAGCACAGGCCGCGCCCGATTCTCTAGGTCGTGTACCTCGAGTTTATCCTGACGTAGTCGTAGGTCAGGTCGCATCCGAGGGCGGTCGCGCGCTCCTTCCCGACCCCTAGGTTGACCCTTATCTCAACCTCCCTGCTCTTCAGGATGTCCCTAGCCCTCATGAGGAGCCTTCTCGTCGGCGGGTTCTCACCCCTAACCAGAAGGACCCTCCCCCTCTCGCTCTCGAATTCGAGCGTGAGCTTCGACGGCTTGAAGTGAACCCCGGAGTATCCCAGAGCAGCCACCACCCTCCCCCAGTTCGGATCCCTGCCGAAGATGGCCGCCTTCACCAGATTTGAGCCAACAATCGTCTTTGCCGCCCTCCTGGCCTCCTCCTCCGTCCTCGCGTTCACCACGTGAACCTGCACGACCTTCGTCGCCCCCTCCCCGTCCCTCGCGATCATCCATGCCAGCTCGTCCATCACGCACACCAGCCCGCTGAGGAAGTTCTTGTCCATCCTCTCCGGCGTTATCTCCCTGTTCCCGGCCCGCCCGTTCGCCATCGCTATGACCATGTCGCTCGTGCTCATGTCTCCGTCTATGTTGAGCATGTTGAACGTGCTGTCGACGGCTTGTCCCACCGCCTCGCGCAGGGCCTCCGGCGTTATTCTGGCGTCCGTGACTATGAACGCCAGCATGGTCGCGCACTTCATCCTCGGGCATATCATCCCCGCCCCCTTCGCAATCCCGGCCACGGTGACCGCCGTTCCGTCCTCCAGCTCCACCCTGGCGGCGGCCTCCTTCGGGAAGGTGTCCGTCGTCATTATTGCCTTGGCCGCGTTGAGGCTGGCCTCCCTCGTGTCCGAAAGCTCCCTGACGGCCATCCTTATCCCCTTCTCTATCTTGCTGATGGGAAGCTGGACGCCTATGATTCCGGTCGAGGCGACGGCCACCTCCCTCTTCCTCAGGTTGAGCAGCTGGGCCGCGAGCTCGGCCATCCTCTCAGCGTTCTTCATCCCCCTCTTCCCCGTGAAGACGTTCGAGATACCGGAGTTCGCGACTATCGCCCCTATCTTCCCGCCCCTGATGTGCCGCTGCGTGAGGATCACTGGGGCACCCTTTATCTTGTTCGTCGTGAAGGCCCCGGCGGCCGGGACGGCTCCATCCCTGCAGCTTATGAGCATCAGGTCGAGACCCCTCCTCTTTATCCCAGCGCGCACGCCGGCCGCCAGAAAACCCGGGACGGTTGTTATCCCGCCCTCCATCAGGGTTATCAGGAGAACCGCCTCCCTCAGGGCCTCAGGGGTGCCGTCTTCAGACCCTCCGTCTCCTCCAGCCCGAACATTATGTTCATGTTCTGAACCGCCTGCCCGGACGCCCCCTTGATGAGATTGTCTATCGCCGCGACCACCACCCCCCACTCCCCGCCCTCCGAGACCTCGACGCCGATGTCGCAGTAGTTTGACCCGACCACGAAGTTCAGCTCCGGCAGCCTCTGC
>CAZZKZ010000041.1:0-7601 GCA_964654915.1 Hadarchaeota archaeon (SeqCode) | reverse complement strand
TGCTGGGAGCTCGAGGGGAACCGCCCCCCGAGCTGCTGTTTTACGCCCGCCACCGGGCGAGGGACCCGAAGTTCAGGGAGAGGAGGGCGGAGGTCTGGAGGGCCGGCGAGCGGCTCGGCGTCCGTGTGGCAACGGCTGCGGAGCTTCTGGGAAGGAGGCCCGCCTGTCTCGCCCGCTGATCAGCCAGCCGCCGGGTCGATTCCCTCCTTCATGAGCCTCAGCGGCTTCTTGAGTGCCCTCCTGAAGACCCTGAGGACGACCTGCCTTATGAAAAACCTCTGGGCAGGATTCGCGAGGTAGTCCCTCGCGAGGCTTTCCACCCATCTGAAATCGTGCTCTATGCATTCCGCCATCAGCATCCAGTGCTCGGGTAGCATGTCCTCCCTCGAGAAGAACTTTCCGCTCTCGAGACCTCCGAGCGGGACGAAGAAGAGGGGGACGATGAGCGACCTGTACTCCCGCAGCCTCTGGACGAGCTCGATCGTCTTCCTCACGTCATCGGCCGTCTCCCCGGGGAGCCCCGAGATGAGCGTCGAGCACGGGACCCACCCGTGGTCGGCCAGAATCCTGTGCGCCTCAACCACGACCTCGGGCCACTGCTCCGGCTTGAACGGCAGGACCTTCCCGAACATGTGCTTCTCCATGAGCCTGGGCGAACCGGTCTCTATTCCAACCTGTCCGGAGTAGAACTTGGCGTCGGTTTCCGCGTTCAAGATCTCCGTCAGCCGCGGTATCAGCTCAGGCTTTGAAACCACGGAGGCGAACGCGAAGTGTGATATGGAAATTTTTTTGGTTCTCTGCAGAATCCTGCTGAACAGTTCAAGAACCTTCTGTTCATCGGGAATGGGTCCGTTCGCCCCGTACCTCAGAACATCCTCGGCGTGGAGCAGAATCTCGTGGGCACCCTCGCGCAGGTTGACCTCAACCTCCTCCATGATTTTCTCAATCGGCCTGCACCTGTAAACCCGCAGGTTCGGCACGCAGAACTTGCAACCCCTCCCGCACCCCCTCGCGATCTCCACGAGCCCGCTTATTGTCTTGTGCCTGATGCTCGGGATCCTCTCAAGCGGAACGGTCTCGCCCCGAACAATCCTCGGCAGGGGCTCTCCCCTGACGGCCTTCTTGAAGATCTCGACCCCGGTGATTTCTCCCTCGCCGACGAGGACGCAGTTTATGCCGTAGCTGTCCAGAACCCGCTCGTCGGCCAGCTGCCAAGCCCCCGGACCGCCGGCGATTATCTTCAGCGAGGGGTTCCCCTTTCTCCTGGCCACCTCCCGGATTCTCCTCACGGTTTTCTCGAAGAAGATGGCGGAGTATGTCCTTCTTCCCGTGAGGCTGCTGAAGGTCGTCGAAGCCGGGCCAAGCCCGCGCGGGTCGTTCGCCGTGATTCCGACGACCTTCGTCCTGCCGTCCATCACCCTCTCAAGGTGGTCGGGATGGGCGACCGCAACATCGAGTCCGGCCTCAGCGAGAGCCGCCTCCATCTTCCTCGTTCCGCACGGGGCTGCCTCCGCCACCCCGTTTTCGTGTCCGACCGGCGGACTCAGGAAAATCTTGTAGAAGAACTCCGGCATGAGCTTTGGGGCGCATGCCGCGAACCCGACGAATATCGAGTAGCCGTACTCGGACATGAGCGACCTGTCGGCCGTCAGGACGACCTCCGGGGACATTCCGGCTCGACCTCCTGTGCATTCTGTTTTTCACATTAGGACCGCCAGGCTTATAAAGCGATTCGCGCACAGAAAACCTGATGCGGGTGAGAAAAATCATCGAGGAGGTCGGCGGAGTTCTGAGCATACCCCCGGTGGGCAGGCAGATACTGGTGACTCTGTCTTCGACCAGGAGAGGTATGCTAATTAGAGAAATCGCGGACAAGACAAGAAGGTCCGAGAGGGCGGTGAAGCTGCATCTGAAAAGGCTTCACCAGCATGGACTGGTGATCAAGACAAAGATAATAACCAAGGCTGGCAGGCACGCGCATGTTTACAGATTTCCCGGGATCGATAGATTCCTGAAGTCGGCGCGGCTCGAGCTGCTCAGGAGGGCGAGAAGGCTCCGCGCCATGGAGGCCTGATGCACTATGTTCACCAGAAGAAGGGCGGCGGCCCTGCTCATTCTGATCTCTGTCGTGTCGGTGGTAATGGCGGCGGGCATAGGCAGGCTGAAGACGAGCGTCGAGTTCGAAAAGTTTCTCCCGGAGGAGTACCCGTCGATAAAGGCGTTGTACGAGATAAGGGGCAGGTTCCCGCAGAGCTCGACCATCTTCTTCGTCGTCAGCAACGAGAACATGGCCACGCCCGAGGGGGTCCTCTTCCTCCGCTCTCTGGAGAACTCCATGCTGTCGGACCCGGAGTGCTCCCCGTGGATACTTCAGGTGCGGAGCTTCGCCAGCCACGTTTTGCCCCCTAACTCTCCCCCACCGGCGGAGCCGGTCATCCGGCTGATCATAGACAACCTGCTGGCCAACGAGAACACGAGAGGGGAGATCGTGGGCAGGCTCCTGAGCTCGGACCTCCGCTCGGCCCTGCTCACCGTGAGCATACGCCCGGTCCGGTCCGCCGACAGGGAAAGGGTCATCCGGTCGTTCGGGAGGTGGTCGGGGGGCAACGATAATTTCAGGGTCAGCATGACCGGGGACGTTGTAATGTACTCCGAAATGGACAGGCTGATGTCGACGGACAACAGGGTCCTCATCCCGGCCGCGGCCGCCTTCGTCCTCACCGTTCTTTTCCTCGTCTTCCGCAGGCCCTCGGACATCCTCATCGCCCTGCTGGTGGTAGCCCTGGCCAGCCTCTGGACCGTCGGTCTGATGGGCTTTCTCGGGATCGAGTTCACGACGCTTCACGTTGCGCTCATACCCCTGCTGCTCGGGCTGGGGGTTGACTACGCGCTTTACTTCCTCAACAGATACTACGAGGAAAGGGGGAAGGGTAGGGACCCGCTTGAGGCCTCAAACGCCACGGTCAGGACGACCGGCAGAGCTGTTGTCGTCGCCGCTGTCACGACCATCGTCGGCTTCGCCTCGTTCGGCGTGTCCTGGCTGACCCCGGTCAGAAATCTCGGATTCTTCGCGGCGCTGGGAATAGGATGCGCCTTTGCCCTCGCCCTCACCTTTGCCCCCTCGGTGTTGATTCTGCGTGACTGGGGCAGGAAGCACGACGGAAGGATGAGAGGAGCAGGGGCGGGCAGCGGTGTCGCGAAGGCCTCGCTGGTCGCCGAGCGCCACTGGAAGTTGGTAATGCTCGTTGCGATCACCGTCGCGATTCCGAGTGCAGTTTCAGCGCTGAACCTGCCGACCTCAATGTCATTCGAGACCTTCCTGCCGTCCGGGCTGGAGTCGGTCCAGACCTTCAGCACGATAGAGAAGGAATTCGGCGGTCAGTCCTCCATCATCGTTGTCTGCAGGGAGAACACCCTGACGGTCCGGGGTCTGGCAGACACGCTCGCCCTAGAGAACTCCGTCCTCTCCGATCCGCGGAACTCCGGGCTGATAACCCATGGCTGGAGCATCGCGAACCTGGTGATGATGGCTGGCGGCGGCAGGCTGCCGTCGAGCGATGCCGAAGTCGCCGCGCTGGTTTCGTCGATGGACCCGCAGACGAGGGCGTCCCTGCTCAGCAGCGACAACGTTGCCCTGATTCACTTCTTCGTCAACACCCGCAGCGAGCAGGAGATGAGGCGCGCCACGGAGATAGTGAGGGACCATGTTGAGAACTATCAGGGAGTTCTCAACCTCAGGGTGAACGGGGATCCGGCTGTGACGGGCTTCCCGGTCATCCTCAGCGACATAATGGGCAGCCTCTGGGGAAGCATGATGAGGTCAACCCTTCTCACGATTGTCCTCTGCTTCATGACCCTGATCGTGCTCTTCAGGTCGCCCCTGCTGGGAACCGGGGCCATGCTGCCCCTGCTGCTGGCGCTCTCGTGGGAGTTCGGGACGATGAGGCTGCTCGGCTGGTCCCTGGACGTCCTGACGATCGGAATCTCCGCCCTCGTGATAGGTCTCGGGATAGACTACGCCGTTCACATCACCCACAGATATCTGGAGGAGAGGGTCAGGGATCCGGAGAACGCCCTGGCCGAGAGCCTCTCGAAGATAGCCCCGCCGATCATGATCGGCTTCTCGACCACCGCGGGGGTCTTCGCGATTCTCTCCCTCTCCCGGATGCCGGCGATGGCGAGGTTCGGGCAGCTCACGGCCCTCGTCGTCACCTACGCCCTCCTTGTCGCCCTCTTCGTCCTGCCCGCCTTCCTCGTGGCCTACGGCAGGTGGAGAAAGGCATTTTTGAAGCGCGAGAAAAGTACTTCCTGAGAAGATGAGACTTCTCGTCGCGGTCACAGGGGCAAGCGGGGTGATTTACGGGAGGAGATTTCTAGAGGTTTGCAGGCAGCTTGGGATAGAGACAGAACTCGTGATCTCCAGGACCGCGGAGAAAATCGTGGAGCACGAGCTGGGGGAGACCAAGGAATCCCTTTTCAGGCTGGCCGGCAGGACCTACCCGTCCGATGACCTGGCGGCACCGCCGGCCAGCGGGTCTTACAAGCTCGATGGCATGGTGATCATCCCCTGCAGCATGGGGACGCTCGGGAAGATAGCCGGCGGAGCGGCGGACGACCTGATCTCTAGAGCGGCCGATGTCTGCCTCAAGCAGGGTCGCCCCCTCATTCTCGTGATCAGGGAAACCCCGCTCAACCTGATTCATCTGGAGAACATGGTCAGAGTTCACAGGGCTGGAGGAAGAATCCTCCCGGCCTGCCCGGCCTTCTACCACACGCCCGCCGACATCGGCTCTCTGGTGGACTTTGTGGTCGGAAAGGTCCTGGACGTGCTCGGGGTTGAGCACAGCCTGTACAAGAGGTGGCAGGGAAGACCCAGAGGGGATGCCCAGCCATGAGGGTAAAGGAGGACGGCGAGACGCCCTGCGCGCGCTTCGAGTGCCCGAGATGCCATCACTCCGACTACCGCATGTCGACGGCCTCACCGGGGGAGGAGACCCGGGAGAGATGCCCGAGGTGCGGCGCCCTCCTGACGGTCACCGGCAGGGCCATCCCTGGCTGGCTGTCGTTCGTTCTGGGGGAGATCGGCAAATGCTGCGAGGTTGAGGATTTCGTGGCCAGAGAGGACAGGATGGAGTTTGAGGTGTGCCCCGCCCCGAGCAAGAGCTTCTTCCTGAGGTTCCTCAAAAAGCTCAGGGAGAGGGGGTACATCTGCGCCGTCAGAACGGTCGACGGGAGCAGCAGGCTCTACGTGGTCAGGGCCCAGAGGCCGCAGAGGGGAAGGCTGTCTCTAAGCTTTGGGCTGCTGGCCGCAACAGCTCTCTCGACCTTTCTGGCCGGCCGCTATCTGCTGTTCGGGTCAACCTCAATGGGAATCCTCTTCTCCTTCGCCATCATCAGCATGCTGGGCGCTCACGAGCTGGCTCACATGCTGGCCGCAAGAAAGCACGGCATTCGGACGAGCCCACCCTTCTTCATACCCTTCCCGAGCGCTCTCGGAACAATGGGGGCAATAATAGAGATGAGAGACCCCCCGCCCTCAAGGGATGCGATGGTTGAGGTTGGCTCGGCCGGACCCATTGCTGGCTTCATCCTGGCCGTGGTCTTCCTGACGGCCGGACTGATCATCTCATCTCCAGCCGAAGAGGGCGGCCTTTATCTCTCGCCGCTCCTGTTCGTCTTTCTCAGGAGGCTCCTGGGACTGCCTCAGTCTCTCAACCTCCATCCGTTCGCCTACGCCGGCTGGGTGATGCTGGTGGTCACCATGCTCAACCTCATGCCCCTCGGACAGTTCGACGGCGGCCATGTGGCCAGAGCGGTTCTAGGGCCGGAGGGGCACTTCCGCCTCACGAGATCCCTCAGTCTTTTCCTCTTCCTGACCGGCTTTGTTTTTCCCGAGCTTCCCTTCTGGGTCTGGGGATTTCTGGCATTCGTCCTGTTTTCTAGGGAGCACCCTGGACCGCTTGACGATGTCTCCCCCATAGGGAGGGCGGCCAAGGTGAGGGCGGCCCTCTGTCTGCTTATTTTTATCCTCTGCCTGCCTACACCCGGTTGGTGAAAGCGTGGGCGGGCTCTTCATAGTGCTGGAGGGGATAGACGGATGCGGAAAGAGCACGCAGGCCAGAATGCTCGCGCGGTGGCTGAGGTCGATGGGCCACGGGGTGGTTCTGACGGACGAGCCGACCGACGGCCCGATCGGCGCCTTCATCAGGAAAATCCTAAGGGGCGAGGTCAGGGTTCCGATTTCAGCCGAGGTCGATCTCTTCGCCGCCGACAGAATGTGGCACCTGGGCAACGTAATCCTTCCGGCCCTCGGCCAGGGGAAGATAGTGATAAGCGAGAGGTATGTTTGCTCCTCCATAGCATACCAGTCGAGCAGGGGAGCAACTGTCCGGGAAATCCTGGCGGCCAACAGGTACGCGCCGGAGCCGGATCTCGCGGTCCTGCTTGACATAACGCCGGAGGTCTCCGCCAGACGGATGAGAAAAAGCCTCGACGAGTTCGAGAGGGATGGTGGGCTCCAGAGGACCGTCAGGGAGCGCTACCTCGCGTTGGCCAGAGAGGGAAAGCTCGTCCTCGTGGATGGTTCCCAGGATCCGAGGAGGGTGCAGGAGGAGATACGCAGGCTGGTTGAGCCGCTCCTCAGACGTTTATCTGGGTGAAGAACGGCATCGAGCCGAAGACCTCTTCCGCCGCCTTCTCAACTGCCTCCCTGTGCTCGGGAAGCGTGTAGACCCGCACGATGTCGACGTATCCCTTAAGGACATTGAGCAGCTGGGAATACTGCGAAACGGGGACGACCTCCTTCCTGCCGTTGGAGGAAAAACGGAAAACCAGCACCTCCATCGGGTCTATCTCCCTCGGGTAGTAGGGAATTGAGTCTAGGGTTGGCACATCCACAAAGACGTGCTCTCGGGGCACCCCGGCCTTCTCGGCGATCTCCTCCTCCTTTTTCCTCCTGAGCCCGCTCTCGCTGAGTAGACTCGCCAGATAGGCATCCCGCAGGTGGATGCTCCTCTGGTAGACCGCCTTCAGAAGCTGCCGCCTGTCCAGCCTGTCCATCATCTCCCTCACCACTGCCACCCTCTCGTCATCCGGTCCGGACCGGCAGAGCTCCCTGAGCCTCGTCATCAGGTAGGCGTCGTCCATCCTGAGGAAATCCTCAACCGTCTTGAAATCCGTCAGATTCAGGAACTCGTCGCAGTTGATCATCGCCTTGTACAGCATTATCTCGGCCGCCCTCACCGCGTGGTGGTAGTAGACGGCCAGGAACATCTCATACCTCGCGATCATGAAGGCCTCCAGGGCGTAGAGAGCCTTCAGGTCTATAGATATGTTCTCGTCCACCACCCCCATCGCCTGGACGAGCCTGCTCACGTCCACCCTGCCGTACTCCACCCCCGTGTAGTACGAGTCCCTCACGAGAAAGTCCAGCTTGTCGGCGTCGACCTGGCTGGCTATCACCTGCTTGAGGTACCTCTTCCTCCCGCCAGTTTTCCCGAATGCCAGCTCGCAGATCTCTTGGGGCGAGAAGCCCAGGGAGCCGAGAACGTCGGCCAGCTCGCTCTCCTTCACAACCCTTCTCCCCATGTCCTCGTGATTCA
>CAZZKZ010000040.1:0-2282 GCA_964654915.1 Hadarchaeota archaeon (SeqCode) | reverse complement strand
GTCTGGGAGGAAAACCCCGCTGATTCCGAGCCCCCCCCCCCGCGACATCCCTTCCCCGCCCGGCCCGGCCACCATCATCCGGCCCCCACCCATCCCGCCGCTCCCCCGGAGATCGGGGTGCAGCCTGTGCTCGGGAAGATACGGCCCGACCCACCTGACGAACGGAAGCTTCCCAATGACTATCCGGGAGGATCGTTCATCAACCCCGACTAGAAATGAGTAGTCGGGAATGTACCAGATTATCTCGCAGCCCAGATTTTCCAGCGCCTCCTTCCACTCGGGGAGGACGGGACCGGTAGTCTGCACGAGGAAGTAGCGGGTTTCGCCCGTCTCCGCGGATCCCTTCCCGTGCCGGAGGGGGTCGAACTCCGCCGCCCTCAGACGGATGAAAACTTCGCTGGGCTTTTCGGCGGAGGAAGGATGATGGACCGTCAGAAGCGCGGTGAGGATGATGAAAACAAGGGTGGCTGTGGGGAGGCCCGACGATCGCTTCATCGAAAAATACTCTGCGGTTTATCTGGTTTATACTCCACCAGCCGGGCTACTCCTCCGGGAGGTTTTGGGGGGAGACCGGATCCCCGAACTCCTCCCTGGCCTTGAGCAGCCTCTTTCTCTGCTCCTCGAGAGCCCTGAAGATTTCCGGCGGGGCGTCCGGCTCCTTCCTCCAGAAGCTCTCGGCGCGGTCTATCTTTTTCAGGTTCTCCTCGACGCGGATCGAGAACTGCCTGACGTAGTCGCTCTCGGAGTAGTCCCTTCCCCGGACCTCCCTGAAGAGCCTGACCAGGTCCTCGTACCTCGGGATGAGGCCGGTCGGGGACACCAGGGCGCCCACATCGCCGTGGACCCTGAGCTCCATCCACTTCACCCAGACGTGCTTGTCCATTCTCTCGTTGAGGTACTCGCCGGTTTTCAGGTCGCGCAGGAAGTAGTTGACGCCGAAGACGAGCGGGACCTTTCTCAGCCTTCTCCCAAAGTCGAGATAGTTCCGGATGTACTGGCCCAGGGAGATGGAGAGAAAGTCCTGGATGCTCATCACGTTTATCTCGAATTTTGGCTCCTCGATTATGGCGAAGGTCGTTTCTGTTTCGAGGCAGGCGCCGTAGATGATTATCCCGTGCTCCCAGTCGAATCCCTGCTGGACCGGCACGAAGGCCCTGTAGTCGCGCCCGCCGAACATTATCCCGCCGAGTTCGACGCCGACCGGATCGTCGAGCTTTTCGTCGCAGTTGGGAAGGGCGTAGAGGCTCACCGTGTAGCGGGCGTTCGGGTGGGCCGGCGGGCCCGGCTTGCCGTCCGGACCGACCTTTCCCTCCCACCACTCGCCGGAGAAGTTCACGCCGCTCTTCGGGAGGTCGCACCCCATGTCGAGCCACCAGGGTTTCGCGTCCTTTACCAGGACGTTTGAGAAGATTATCTCGCCCGGGCTCGTGAGGAGCCTGTGGATGAGGGGGTCGTCCCTAGGGTTTATTCCTTGGATTATTCCGAAGATCCCTGATTCTATGTTCACGGCCCTGCAGACACCGTCGATGTTTCTGACGTAGGCTATGTCGTCGGCGAGGATGCTCTCGCCCGGGAGCATTGCCGTGGAGGTCTTGCCGCAGGCGCTCGGGAAGGCCCCCGCAAGGTAGGTCTTCCTCCCTCCCGGGCCCCTGACGCCGATGATCATGAAGTGCTCGGCCAGCCATCCCTCCGAGTGGGCCTTCCTTATGGCGAGCCTGAGGGCGAGCTTCTTGAAGCCGACGGAGTTCCCGGCGGACTGGGGGTTCACGCTGTAGACGGTGTTCGTCAGGTAGTCTATGTAGATCCTCTTCTTCTCGTGGTCGCGGCTCACCATCCTCTCGTCGAGCCTGCCGGAGGAGTGGAGGGTCTTGAAGATCTCGGACCCCGGCCTGAGGGTGAGGAAGGTGCCGTAGCCGGGCCTGTAGAGGAGGCTCACGGAGTGGGCGACGTACCAGGAGTCCGTGCACTCCATGCAAGGGATGGTGAAGACCGAGTTCTTCGGGCCGAGGGTCAGGAAGCGGACTATCATCGTCTTTCCCTCCATCGAGTTGCGGAGGAGATCCATTATCTCTGACAGGCCCGTGTCCCTGTCTATCTGGTTGAGCCTCGGGCTCAGGAAGTCTCCCTTGGGGACGAGGAACTTCGTGACGGCCCTGTCTCTGCCCTGGTCAAAGTAGCCGTCGAAGTGGAAGGTGTGGCCCGGAGTCGAGAGGGCGGCGCACTCCTCGCCACTTGCTATCGCCATGTGCTTTATGTAGGCTATGTCGTCGGGGGAGTCGTCG
>CAZZKZ010000039.1:0-12723 GCA_964654915.1 Hadarchaeota archaeon (SeqCode) | reverse complement strand
GGGCCGCAGCGCTGCCGATAGCGTGATGTGCCGCTCTTCTTGCATGTCCCGGGCTCCCGGCTGCCTCCCGCCTCCCCGCCAATTTACACTGCGATTTTCCGCTATTTTAGCCTTTCGGATTGAGGGGGCGACTGGTGTTTTACTGCTCATCCGGGTGTTTGCCAACACCAGTCCCAGCCAGCTTGGGTCGCCCCCATTCAAGAGATGTGTGCGGTGTAGGTTAAAAGCGGATAATGCTTAAGTGATGATGATGGAGGTGCTCGCTGCCAATCACAGCAGCTATCCGAAGATTGGCGATGCCCCTGATCAGCAGCTCCACAGGATCGCCCACGATCGCTGGGAGCGGGGGGAGATGTCAGACGAGGATTTTGAAAGGGTCCAACGGGCGGTTGTCCGCGAGGTTGTGGATGAGCAGAGCAGGGCGGGCCTTGATGTGGTCACGGATGGTCTGATAAGATGGTACGACCCGGTCTCTCATCTGGCCAGAGCGATGGAGGGCTGCGAGATAGACGGTCTGCTCCGCTTCTTCGATACGAACTTCTACTTCCGGCAGCCGGTTGTGAGGGGAAGGGTGAGGAGGTCCAGACCGGTTCTCAGGGATGAGTTCGCCTACGCCCGAAGCGTCACGGACCGTCACGTCAAGGCGGTCATGACGGGTCCGTACACGCTGGCCAAGCTTTCGATAAACAGGTCGGGAGCGAGCTTTGAGGAGGTCGTCCGGTGGTTTGCGGATGTTCTGGCCGAGGAGGCCGAGGACCTCTCTAGGGCCGGGGCGGAGTTCATACAGGTGGAGGAGCCGGCGATCGTCAGGAATCCGTCCGACTTCGGGATCTTCAGCGAGGCGCTCGAAGCGATCGTGAAGAGGGCGGGGGGAGACAGGATCGTTCTCACAACATACTTCGGGGACGCGTCACCGATTTACGAGAGTTTGCTTGACGTCGGCGTCGGCGGGCTGGGCCTCGACTTCACCTACAGCGGGAGGCTGCCCGAACTCATCGCGGAGCTGGGATGCGAGAAGGACCTCTGGCTGGGTGTCGTGGACGGCAGGAACACGAAAATGGAGAGGGAGGAAGAGGTTCTGGCGGTCATGAAGAAGGTCCTTTCAAAGGTAAGCAGCAGGAGGGTTTTCATAATGCCGTCCTGCGGGCTCGGTGAGTACCTTCCCAGGCGGGTCGCCTTCAGGAAGCTCGTTCTGGTGTCAAGGGTTGTGGAGAGGTGGAAGAGTGAGCAGGGACAAGCTTGAGAGGCTGGGGCTCAAGGTGCCGGTCCTCCCAACGACCGCCGTCGGCAGCTATCCGAAATTCCCGTACCTGCTGGAGGCGAGGAAAAAGTTCCTGCAGGGGAACCTCTCCCGGGAGGAGCTGCTCGAGCTTGAGAGGAAGGCCACACGCGACTGGATCGAGCTGCAGCAGGAGATAGGCTTGGACGTCCTGGTCGACGGTGAGATGTACCGCGGCGACATGGTCACTTACTTCGCGGAGAACATGGACGGCTTCGCCCTGAGCGGCCTCGTCAGAAGCTACGGGAACAGGTACTACAGGAAGCCGATAATAGTCGGGGAGGTAAGGTGGACGGGGCCGATAACCGTTGACTGGTGGAAGTTCGCGCAGGGGCTGACGGAGAAGCCGGTCAAGGGGATGGTGACCGGACCATACACGATGATGGACTGGTCGTTCAACGAGTACTACCCGAGCCGGAGGGACGCCTGCCTCGCGCTGGCCGGCGCCATCCACAAGGAGGTCGCCGAGCTGTGGAGAAGCGGGGCGAAAATCATACAGATTGACGAGCCGGCGATATCCGCCAGGCCCGAGGAGCTCGACCTGGCGATCGAGGCGATGAAGAGGGTTGTTGAGGGGATCGACGCCTACTTCATCGTTCACATATGCTACGGGGCCTTCGAGTTCATATATCCCGGGATGCTGGAGCTTCCTGTGGACAACTTCGACCTCGAGATGTCGAACTCCTCCCTGGACCTCGTCGAGCTCTTCAGGAAGCACCCGTTCACAAAGGACATCTCGTTCGGCGTGGTGGATGTGCACTCCCACGTCGTGGAGGAGGTTGGTTTGATCGAGGAGAGAATCGGCAAGGCCCTTGAGGTCGTCAGGCCGGAGAACCTCTGGATAGACCCGGACTGTGGATTGAAGACCAGGAGCGTGCAGGAGACCATCGGCAAGCTGAAGAACATGGTTGTGGCCGTCCGAAAGGTAAGGGAGAGGTTGAATGGATAGACCGGTCGCCTTCCTCGTCGCGGTCAGCCTGGTGATTCTTTCCGCCTTCGTCGTGGCCAAGATTGTCCCGGTCGGGGAGAGGGAGGCCGGGCCGAAGATCTTCGAGGAAATCGACGAGATCGTCATGCTCGTCAAGGACAATGGGGATGTGGAGGGCTGGGCGAGGCTCTCCCTTCCGAGGTCGGAGCTGTCGGACTTCATGGGCATGCTGACCAGAAGCGTCGGAGAAGATGTCTTGAAGGAGGACTACGAGAGCAGCTGGAGATCCAGCTTCGCCATGCTCGGGACAACCGTCGGGTCGATCGATATTGACATAGATGCCGCGGAAAACTTCACGCTTTTCATAAGGTGGACATCCCCGCAGGTTGCGAGATGGGAGAACGGGATGTGGGTTCTGGAGATGGCATGGGTTGACCCGGAGCAGGCGGCGGCCGAGATTCTGGACAGCATACTGACCAGCTGGCTGACGGTCTCCAGCATCGCCAAGGAGTACGGTTATGTCGGGTGCGTGATGCGGGTGAGCTCGGTCACGAGGACGATTTTGCCCGAGTGGGCGGAGAATGTCTGGTGCAACGCGCTCGGTGACGGGGAGTACTTCGAGTACGGGCGCGGCAGCTACAGCCGGAGCAGGTTTCAGCTGGAGAGGGAAAACGGCAGGTTCGTCCTGGTCGAGAGCTCAGAGGAGGTTCTTGACACGAGGCACGTCATCGAGGCGGGTGTGGAGAACATCCTTGAGAACAACGTCCCGCTGGTTCTGAGGTACTCGGGCCCGGAGCCGGGAGTGGATTTTGATCGTCTGCTCTCGAGGGTCAGGATAGACCTCAAGTTCGGAAGGGCCCGTGATCGGTATGACCTCACCGGCGGAGGTGCAGGGAGCCTTACGCTCGGACAGATCCTGTACAATGTATCACTTTTTCTGCTGGGTGGGGAGAGCGGATTCTCACCGGTCTTCGTTCCCCTAGAGATCCAGGGAGAGGAGATCGGCGACTGGGACTCGGTGAAGGTCGAGCTGCACCGGGAGAACCTGCTGTCTCTGGCCTCGGAAATCGCAGGTCTCGCTGGAACGGGCAAGATTCCGGCTAGCCTGCAGACCGCGTGGGGAAGGATGAGATACCGGGACGTTCTCTACACGTTTCTCAGGCTAATTGAGGACGGACGGGATAGTGTTGTTTTCCTCCCCGTCCCGGAGGGAAATCTCGTCTGGATGGGCGAAAACGTCAGCGCGAAGGTGGCCTACTACCTCCTTCCGGACAGCTACGTGATCACCGGGACGCCGGGTGTCCGCGCGGTTCTCGATAACCTGACCGCCACCGGATTGAGGGAGCTGGCGGAGGAGATCTGCAACTGGACGGGATCGAACATAAGGTACTCCCTCTCCTTCAGGCCGCCGACCTCCGAGGAGGTTCTGGAGAACAGGAGCGGGCAGTGCAGGGACTACTCGAATGTATATCTGGCGGTGGCGCGAACGGCCGGGCTCCCCGCAAGGAGGGTCAACGGCTGGGTTGAGTCAGGGTGGAATCCTCCGGCCGGCTGGGGCTTCGGGGCAACGACAACCCCGGACGGTGTGAGGGTTATCCTCCACGCCTGGGTTCAGGTTTACGTTCCCGGGGAGGGCTGGCTGGACGTGGAGCCGCAGAGCAGGAGGCCGGACCTCTACGTCGGGGAGCTTCCCTACAGGGTCTATGTCGGGCTGGAGCAGAGCTGGACGGAGGCCATCGCAGACTACGAGGCGGCCGGGGGCCGGCTATGAGGCCGACAAAGGTCAGGAGGGAGGTCATCGAGTTCGCGGCCGCGGCGGCCAGATCCGTTCACCCGAGGGAGTTCGCCGGGCTCCTCAGGGGAAAGGGCGATACGATAGAGGAGGTGCTTATCCTGCCCGGGACCTTCAGCTCAGACAGCTCGGCCGTTCTCAGTCTCCACATGCTTCCGATAGACCCGTCCGTCTGCGGGAGCGTCCACAGCCACCCGTCCCCCAACCCAGTTCCGTCAGAGTCGGACATCCTCTTCTTCGGGAAGTTCGGGAGCGTCCACCTCATCATCGCCTTTCCCTACAATGAGAGGAGCTGGGCGGCCTACGACCACAGGGGAGAGAGGATGAGGCTGGAGGTGGTCCCCTGAGGTGGGAGGTCTGGGAGGGGAAGTACAGAGAGATAGTAAGGAGGCTAGGTCTGAGCGTTGAGGCGGATGAGCGGTCGGCCATGATTTTGAACTCCCTTCTCCCCGAGCCGGATATCGAGGGCCTGGCCCGGCTGATCAGGGGGAGGGTATGCGTGGTCGTCGGGGCGGGGCCGTCCGTGGAGGCAGACCTAGAGGCCCTGAGGGAGGCCGGCCTGATGAAAGCCACCCTCATAGCGGCGGACGGGGCGACCTCCGCCGTCCTCCGCCACAGGACGCCGGAAATAATCGTGACGGACCTGGATGGAAACGTTGATGACCAGGTGAGGGCCTGGAGGGACGGGTCCTGGATCGCGGTTCACGGGCACGGTGACAACGTTCAGGCCGTCAGGGACTTCATGGGTCGGGTGGAACGCGAGAGGGTTATCGGGACGACACAGACTAAACCGTTCGGCAGGCTCTTCAACTTCGGGGGGTTCACGGACGGCGACAGGGCGGCTTTCATGGCGCACGAGCTGGGGGCGAGACTAATCTGCCTAGCCGGGATGGATCTGGGCGAGGAGGTGGGCGTTTACTCGGGCAGCGGAAAGAATGCTGCTAGGAAGGCTGAGAAGCTCAGGATATGCGGCGAGCTGCTCTCGTGGCTGGCCGAGCTGGGGGCTCCCCTCATCAACCTGACAAGCGGAGGTGAGAGTATACCGAAAATCCCCCGCCTGAAAGCCCGGGAGCTCGGTAGGGCCTCACTCGACGACCTCTAGCAGACTCGCTCCCTGAAGGTTTTTCAGAAGCCTGTCCAGAACCGGCCTGAGGGCCTCGGTGTCTATCTCGAGCTCCGTGCAGAGATTCTTAAGCAGCTCCTCCTCCGAGATCTCGCCATCGCACATGTCCCAGACGAAGATGACGACCTCACCGGCGGAGAATGCCTCCCCCTTGTCGTTCACGAGGACTATTTCACCCTCCTCGGTTCGGCCGAGGCTTCCCTTCTTCTTCAGTTTCGCCAACCAACTACACCTCGCTTATTTTTGTTGTGAAAAATAGTCGTTCTGCCCTTATTTAACCCTTTAGGGTCGGGTGACTGCGCACGTTGGAGTGCGGATGCTAGAGAACCGACACTCTCAATCCCCAGTGAAGCCCAGCGCGAGGTATGCTATCCAGACGCCACCAATCGCCGAGGAGATGGCTTCCGGAATCGCCACACCCCTGACGATTCCCGTGGCCGGGAGGAGCCAGCTCAGAACGGCGATGGCTGTCGCCAGCAGCATGAGCACGGCCGTCCGCCGGGCCCGCCCGCGGATGACGAGGGCCGAGAGGGTCACGCTGGCAGCGAGCGAAAGAAAGAAGAGGACGGAGAAGAGAAAGTGAAGCTTTCCGAAGTTCTCGTTGAACACGCCGACGCAGGTGAGGAAGAGGCCGACCGGGGATGTGAGCCATCCCATCGCCCTCATCTCTCCGGAAGCCTCCTGCAGGAGCCCGGCCGAGAACAGAAGCACGAGGAGGCCGGAGGCGATGAGCCCCGCGTTGAAAATGACGCTGTGGTCGCCACCGACCCCTAGGTCGCTCAGCGCGTTGTCCGTCCAAGAGAAGCCGGGCGAGAGGGCGATCGAAACGGCGATGGATATAAAGGCCACCGCCGGGACCATGGCCCCGGCGCACCTCCAGCCCCGCATGCCCCTATCCCGCCTGCTTCTCCTCGGGTTTCTTTTTCGGCTCGGGCCTTACCACTTCCTCGAGCTGAATCTCTTCCTCGATTTTCGGCGGCATCAGCTCCTGGTAGAGGCTCATGAGCTCCTTCTCTTTCTCCATGATCGCCAGCTTGGATGGCTTCTGCGGCCTCAGGCTTATCCCGTGCTCGGCCAGCTTCCTCTTGAGCCTTGCCAGCCTCGCGGCGCGCATCTGCATCCTGGCCCGCTGAAGCGCCTTTCCGGTTTTTCTTGTCATTCCCCTCACCCTAACTCTGGCCGTGACCGTTTAAATCTGAGTGTTCGGCTCCGCCTGCTTCAGCCAGTACTCCGCCTCTTTCCTTACCTCCTTCCAGAACTGGTTGAAGCCGTCGAGGCTGAGTTGGTAAACTGTCTTCCCCCCCGATCTCCTAGCCGCCACCATCCCCGTTTCCCTCAGCGGCCTGATGAGGGTGAAAAAGTGCTTCCTTCCACCGGGCGTTTCCACGTTCAGCTCCAGAGCCGACGCCAACTCCACCATCGTTTTTGGACCCTCCCTCAGTATCTTCAGAACTCTCACGGCCTCCGGCTTCAGCGAGGCGCTCCGCGGATGGTTTCCGTACGCAAGCCTCAGGAGCCTCTCCGGACCCCTCTCCTCCATCTCTCACACCTCCTGCCCCGCTTTCAGGGCCGATCCTGCCCACCGGGGCCCGCCTCCCACACCTACCCTCGCTTTCAACGGTTCACCCCCCTAATTTACTCTTGAAAGGTAATTTTAAGCTTTTCCCTCATTTCTTTACTCTTAAAAGGTAATTTTGAACTCATAAAGAGTAACTCTGGTGTTTGATTACCTTTCAAAGGTGTCTAAAATACTCTTGAAGCCTCACATGGTTTCGGAAGCACCCGATGGCTCCTTAACCCAGGTTACCCTTTAAAAGGTAACTGGCCGATTTGATCCCCCTGAAATGCCAACAGAACCGGCATCCGCGCATCCGGCGGTTTAGGTAAGTGACGTTTAAAGGGTAAACTCGGTTCCCGGGGGCAGTCCCAGGATCTCGGCCAGTATCATATCTATCTGGGCCGCGACCCTCCTCGACCGCAGGGCTATGAACGGGTTGGGATCTTGGAAGAATGCGACCACCCTCCGCTTCAGGCCGAGGTACTCCCTCTTCAGACTCTCGCGGTCAATCTCAGCCGGAAGCCGACCCCTGATCGCCGAAGAATATACCTCCTCTATCTTCGACTCGATTTCCGCCAATTCTATCATCCGCCTCACCGTGTCCACCTCCTTTGCCACCTCCACCCCCAGCTCTGTCAGGCAGACGAATTTCCTTTTTCCGTCCTTTTCTGACTTCACGATACCGCTTTTTTCCATTAATTCCAAAATTTTTAGTGTATGAGCAAAAGTAGCGTTTATTTTCCTAGATATTTCAGTTTGAAACATTTTTTTACTTGATTCTTTCAAAACAAGCAATAATTTTGTTGGTTTTTCTTGAAAGATGAGCCAGAATGCCTTCTTCCTCATGATCCTCCCCTTTTAATATATTTCAAAATACATATTTAAAGCTATCTATGATTTAATGAATATAATTAAGTATATGCTTGTGGGAGATTGTATTATTTTGTGAAGGTAGGGGAAGATCGGGAGACCGAGCGAGCGGAGGGTGGCGGGGCGGATGGATGTGGGAGAGATCTTGAGAGGAGTCGTGCGACGGAATTCGCGCCCGACAGCTGTGAGTGATAGGTTCGGCGGCGGGCATACCCCGCGTCCTGCTCAACGCACATCCGCAACCATGCACACGTGTGTAACGCTACAACCACCTGCAACCGCGCGTGTTCTGGAACCAGTCCACGGCCGCGCACAAAAAGTAGAAAAGAGCAGAGGACGAGAGGCTCTGATGACGCAGCCCCTCCGCGCAGTCTTCGGCGTACTCTACATCCTCGTGTTGGTTCTAGCCGGTCTGCTGATCAAAATCTTGGGCAGGGGGAGAAAAACCGTCGAGAGCATTTTCGAGTCCATCAACATCTTCGCCGTCTGGGCCATCCTTCCATCGATCGCCTTCGTTTCCGTTGTGAAGCTGGGAGAGAACATCTCGGACTTCCTGACGGCCTTCCTGACCGGCCTTTTTTGCTCATCCGCCTGCCTCTCCCTCTCCTTCGCGATCTCCCGCCTGAGGGGTCATGACAGGGGAACGATGCTCGGCCTCTCGCTCAACTCCGGCTTCATGAACGTCGCATACCTCGGCCTCCCGGCCGTCTACGCCACCCTCGAGGGCAAATACATGGCCCCCGCGGTCGCCTTCGCCCTAGGCGTCTCCATCCTCCACGTTTTTCTCGGCACCGCCTTCTGCAACCTAGTCACCGGCAGGGGCAGGAGGCTCCCTTCCCTCATCGCGGAGGTCTTCTCCTTCCCCGCGGTCTTCGCAACATTCGTCGGCTTCCTCTTCGTTTTCCTCAAGGTGCCCTTACCGGAGGACATGCTTAACTCCTTCGACCTCTACATCTCCCCGGTCTTCCTCGCGCTGATGCTTCTCCTGACCGGCTACCTGCTCACGGTCTCCAGGCCGAGCAGGCACCTGCGCGAGATCTCGTGGGTGAGCCTCTTCAGGTTCACAGTTTCCCCGGCCATCGCCCTCCTCGCGATTCTCTTCTTCAGGCTCGACCTTCAGGCCTCCCTGACCGCGAGGGCCGCCCTCCTGCTCTCAATAATGCCGCCTGGAACCTTCAACCTGATCCTCGCGAAAAACTTCAAACAGAACCTAGAGTTCTACGGGGCAATCCTATTCCACACGACGCTACTGTTCACCCTCCTCGTCCTTCCGCTCTTCTCCGCCCTCATGCTCTGACAGCGACGAGAAGCTGATGGAGCCGGAGATGAGCCCGCGCAGAACCTCCGGCAGGGAAGAAACCTCCGCCCTCCTCTGGGCTGTGGAATCCCTCTCCCTGATCGTGACCGTCCCGTCCTCAAGCGTCCGGTAGTCCACCGTCACGCAGTACGGCGTTCCTATCTCGTCCGCCCTCGCGTACCTCCTCCCGATCGACCCGCTCTCATCATACTCGGCAAGGAAACCTCTACCCCTGAGCATCGCCCAGATCTCCCTCGCCTTTTCCGCCAGTCCGTCCCTCCTGACCAACGGGAAGACGGCCACCTCAACCGGAGCCATCTCTCTCGGCAGCCTGAGGTACCTCCTTCCCCCGTCGCTCACGTAAGAGTGCTCGAGGAGGCAGTAGAGAGGCCTGTCTATCCCGTACGACGGCTCGATGACATGACAAACGATGCTCTCCTTCCTGTCCTCGACGAAGGCCGTGAGGTTCTCCCCGCTGTGCTTCATGTGCCTCGAAAGGTCGTAGTCCGTCCTGTAGGCGATCCCAGCGACCTCAACCCACCCGAACCTCTTCGTGAGAACCTCGGCGTCCCATGTCTCCGCCGAGTAGTGGGCGCGCTGGGCCGGCGTCTGCTCCCTGAACCGCACGGCCTCCTGGGGTATCCCGATCCTGGACAGGAACCTCTTCGTCAGAACCAGATAGTACGCCATCAGCTGGTTGCAGACGATTCCCCTCTCCGCCGCCTCTCCGGCCGTGATCTCGATCGCCGGTCCGCCCTCCTGCTGGCTGGAGGCCGTCCAGAGCCTCAGCCTCTCTCCCCTCACCTCCTGAAACCTCGGGTGACGCGGATCGGCCGGGTCGAAGAACACCTCTGCCTCAGCCATGGTGAACTCCCGCAGCCTCATCACACCCTGTCTCGGGGATATCTCGTTCCTGTACCCCCTGCCGATCTGAACGACCGGAAGAGGAAGCCTGCCCCTAGCAAGCCTGAAGAGCCTCCTGAAGTTTATGAAGATTCCCTGGGCGGTCTCGGGCCTGAGATAGGCCACCCTCCTGCTCCCCGGCCCTATCGCCGTCCTGAACATCGTGTTGAACTCGGTCACCTCCCCCAGCTCGCCCCCGCAGTCCGGACATCTCACGTTTATCTTCCGTATTATCTCCGAGATCTCCCGTCTGTCCTTCCCCTCGACGTTGACCCCGGCGACCTCCATCAGCAGATCGGTCACCTTGAAGGCGCCGCCGCACTTCCTGCACTCCACCATCAGATCCAGAAAGTGCTCGACATGCCCGCTGGCCCGCAGAACCTCCTCGGGCGTGACCGTCGGGCTGTCTATCTCTATCGCCCCCTCCTCGAGAACGTAGATTCTCCTCCACTGCTCGATTATCTTCTGCTTGAGCGCGACTCCCAGCGGTCCGTAGTCATAGAAGCCGGCCACCCCCCCGTATATCTCGAAGGCCGGCCAGAGGAAACCCCTCCTGACAAGCAGGTCCATCAGCTCTTCCGTTTCCTTCATGCTTTCTTCCCCAATCTTCAACATCTGCCGCCTAAAAAACGGTGATGGGTCAGTATAGCGCCCTGAGGAGGTCTATGTCCCTTACCATTCCGAGGAGCTCGTCCGAAACCCCGAGCACGAAGGCGACATTCTCCTTGCTCTCGCCCAGAACCTTCGCGACCTCCTTCACAGGGGTGCTCTTCAGGATAGTCACTATCTCCGATGAGATGACCTCCCTTATCGGTTTGTCCGGCAGCTTGAGCTCCCTCTTGGTTATGTATATCCTCGCCTCCGTGTCCCACGCCCAGCTGTCACTCTCGCTCTTCCCCGTGAGCTGGCTCACGGTCGTCGAGACGTCCACGTCGCTGACTCTGAGTATGTCAGTGTCGCTCAGCTTTCCGACGAGCTTGCCATCCTCGTCAATGACGGGCAGAACCCTGAACCCGGAGAGCCTGAGGATGCGGGCCGCCGCCTTCAGCGGCGTCCCATCCCACACGGCGATCATGTGCGGACGCATGAAATCCCCGGCCGGCCTGTCGATGTCGGAAACGGCTATCACCCGCCTGAGGATGTCTCTGACCGTGATCACTCCGACCAGCCTGCCGTCCCGCACCACCGGCAGCCTGCGGACGTTCTTCTCGATCATGAGCTTGGCCGCCACCGCCAGATCGTCGTCCGGCGAGACCCTCGGGGAACCCCGATCGACAAGCAGGGCCAGCTGGTCCTCGTCCGGGTTCTCGAGTATCCTGTGGGCGGAAACCATCCCGACAAACTCCCCGGCTCCCTTTCTGACAACCGGAACCTCGTTGGTGTTCAGCTCCTTCATAAGCTCCAAGGCATCCTTCGCCAGCCCGGGTATCTCAACATACCTCACCTCCCGGGTCATAACATCGGAAACCTTCATCGGCGTCTCCCTCCCGCAGAATCTCCAGAAGAATATCTATCGGAACCCGCTAAAAGCGTTTTTCTGCCGGGCAGAATCCGCTCCCCCCTCAGGAAAAATCCCGCCACGTTCCGGGCGCTGGCCCTGTTGACTATCCCGGCAAAGATCCCCCTCACATTGCTCAAGTTTTCCCTCCTGGCCAGAACGAGGAATGTGGCCTCCCCGCCCTCCTCCAGCCGTCCCCTCCCCGTGAAGAAGCCGAGCGGTCCAACGGTCGCCGCCCGCAGGAGAATTCTGGCCTCCTCCTCCCCGGCCCTCGGGTCGCTGACCCTCACGCACTCCCAAGCGGACCGCAGGACCTCGAACATGTCGGGCTCGCAAACGGAAACATTGTCGGAGCCCAGCCAGAATTCCGCCCCGATCTCGATCGCCCTCGCGATGGGCGGAGACCCGACCGAGAGGAGCCTGTTCGCCCGCGGGCAAAAGACCAGCGGGAGGCGCCTTCTCGCAGCTTTTCTCAGATCCTCCTCCCCGCTGTGCGTAGCGTGAACGACGAAGCTGGGGCGAAGTCCGACGGCCGCGGAGAGCTCTCCCTCCCCCCTTAGCTCCAGTGATCTCCTCTCGGCCTCCTCTGTCTCCGAGACGTGAACGGCGAACATCTTTCCAGTCCGTCTGGCCTCTCGGGCGAGCTTTTGAATCTCCTCAAATCTCAGAAAATCGAGCGAAGGCGCCCCGATTCCGTCCGCCTCCCTCATCACCTCCATGCATTCGGACAGGGTCTCCCCGCGGCCGAGCGCAAAGCTCATCATGCGGCCACCCACAGCCCCGCGCAAAATTTTCACACCCTCCAGGCCACCCTCACGGAAGTCGCAGAACCCCAGAACCCCACCTCTGATCATCGACCGGACGGACGCCCGGATGCCCCTGACAATCTCCATGTCTTTGGCCGTTTCAAGAAGCCTGTGTTTCACACCGCCTGGCCCGACCGTCTCCCGCTGGTTCCTGCCGCAGTAAATCTCCTTCCAGGCCGAGTCCCCCACGTGTGTGTGAGCGTTGAAGAACGGGGGCATTATCACGGCGCCCTTCACATCCCTCGAGAGACCGGGCGGGGATCCCTCCGAGATCCTTTCAACGAGACCGTCCCTGACCGCCAGATACCCCCTGACAGGCTCCAGCTCCTCACCCTGCAGTATCAGAGCGTTTGACAGAACGAGTCTCCGCGACATGAGACCTACTGCTTGAGGAGGCCGGCAATCTCCCTCTCCGACAGCTCCCTGTATCCCCTCTCATCTATGACGGCCACGGCCACAGCGTCCCCGGTCGCGGCGTCCCTCTCTATCGCGGTCTTTATGGCGAGGGCGGCCAGCCCGGCCCCTTCGTCCGCCGTCAGGTCCTTCCGGAAATCCTTCTCGAGCGCGCCGTATGCAACCGACGCCCCCGGTCCCCCTGCCGCCAACTCTCTCCCCCCCACACCTCCCCGAACCGCGCTAACGACGCATACACCACACCGCCTCGTCCCG